>JAQGIN010000068.1 GCA_028291125.1 Caulobacter sp. | reverse complement strand
CCTGTCCGCCGCCGAGGAAGCCGAGCGGCTGGCGGCTGGCGAGGCCTTCGCCTGGCGGCTGTCGCTGGACGCCGCCGAGGCGGCGCTGGGCGGCTTCGCAGGCCTGAATTTCGTGGAGGAGGGAGCCGGGCCGGACGGCGAGCGCGGCCCGATCGTCGCCGAGCCGCGACGGCTGGGCGACATCGTCCTGGCCCGCAAGGACGTCGGCGTCGCCTATCACCTGGCCGTGGTGCTCGACGACGCCC
Organism: Caulobacter sp.; assembly: GCA_028291125.1. Lineage (GTDB taxonomy): Bacteria > Pseudomonadota > Alphaproteobacteria > Caulobacterales > Caulobacteraceae > Caulobacter. Next base: position 20,395 of record JAQGIN010000068.1, on the reverse strand, counting down.
TGCAAGGCGTCAGCCACGTGGTGCGGGGCAACGACCTGTTCGAGGCCGCCCATATCCAGCGCCTGCTACAGGCCCTGCTGGGCCTGCCGACCCCGACCTACCGCCACCACCGCCTGCTGACCGGCCCCGATGGCCGCCGCTACGCCAAGCGCGACCGGGCCGAAACCCTGCGCGATCTGCGGGCGCGGGGAATGACGGCGGAGGCGTTGCGGACGGAGCTGGGCTTCGAGTGAACGGCGGCTCTCGCCTCGAAACTAGCCATCATCCCCGCGAAAGCGGGGACCCAGGCTTTTTCTGAAACCCTTGGCGCTCGACGATAAAACACCTGGGTCCCCGCTTTCGCGGGGATGATGAGTGTATTGGGAGCGCTTCACTCCACCGGGCCGTCGGGCGTATCCCGTCGCGCATCGCGGTCGCGCGCCCCATCATAGCCGAGGTCGTCGAGATCCTCGTCGGACACGGTCTTGGATTCCAGACCGGTGGCCCGCCGCGCGTCGTGGACGCTGACCGCCTCGGCGTCCTCGGCTTCCGCCAGATCCAGATCATCGGGGCCGCCGGTGATCCTTTCCACCTGGTCCTCGTCGGCCTCGGCCGCGTCGCGGATGTCGACGCCCAGTTCCTCCGACAGATAGACCTCCTCGACCTCGCCCTCGCGGACCACGTCGTCGTCGAAGGCCTCGGGCATGCGGGTGGCCAGGTCGTCATCCTCGATGTCGACGTCGTCCTGGTCTTCCTCGAGGGCGATGATCTCGTCGTCGGTCAGGTCGTCGCCGATCAGGCCGGCGTCGTCGTCCTCGTCGCCGACCGCGGTGGTCACGTCGAGGACGTCGGGCAGATCCTCGAAGGTCTTCAGCTCGTCGTCGACCACGCCGTCGGCGTCGAGGCTCTGATTGTCCTCGTCGAGGACCTCGGCTTGGTCCTGGGCGTCCCAGCCCTCGGTGTCGGTGGCCATGTCCGTGCTCCCTTGATCTGGAGTTAGAATGTCGACGGCCGCGGCGGTGTTCCGGGGGCGCCGTGAAAATGGGCCGGACCGCCGCCGAGGCGGGGTTCCCAAACCGGGTGGCGCGGGCCAAAAGGCCGCCATGAAATCCTCCCGGAGCCCGCTGAACCAGGCCCTGCCGCTGATCGCCCTGGTCGGCGGCGCCTGCGCCATCGCCTTCGCGCCGATCTTCGTGCGGCTGGCGGAGACCGGCCCGGCCGCCGCCGGCTTCTGGCGGCTGACCCTGGCCCTGCCGATCCTCGCCGTCATCGCCCTGGCCGCCCGCAAGGGCGACCGCGCCCAGCCGCTGTCGCCGGGCTGGCCGGCCCTGGCCGCCGGCCTGCTGTTCGCCGCCGACCTGGCTTGCTGGCACTACGGCATCGTCCTGACCTCGGTGAGCAACGCCACGGTCCTGGCCAACCTGACCCCGATCGCCGTCACCGCCGTCGCCTGGATCGCCTTCCGCGAGGCCCCGCGCCGGCTGTTCCTGGCCGGCCTGGCCCTGGGCCTGGCCGGGGCCTGGACCATGGCCGAGGCCCGCGGCGTGGCGGCGCCGGGCCGCGACCCGCCGCTGGGCGACCTGCTGTCGGCGATCACCGCCCTCTGGTACGCCGGCTATTTCATCGCCGTGCGCAAGGCCCGCTCGGTGCGCATGGCCTCGGTGGTGATGTTCTGGTCCAGCCTGGCCGGGGCCCCGATCCTGCTGGCCATCGCCGTCCTGCTGGGCGAGCCGGTGTTGCCGGCCTCGGCGGCCGGCTGGTGGGCGTGCCTGGGCCTCGGCGTGGTCCATGTCGTCGGCCAGGGCGCGATCGCCTGGGCCCTGGGCCGGCTGCCGACCGCCACCGCCTCGGTGGTGGTGTTGGTGCAGCCGGTGGTGGCCGCCACGCTGGGCTGGCTGCTGTTCCACGAGGCCCTGACGCCGCTGCAGGCCGTCGGCGCCGTCGTCTGCCTGGGCGGGGTGGCGCTGGCCCAGTGGGCCTCGGCCCGACCGGCGACCGCCTGACCCCATCGCGCCAGCCTCGCCATTGGCAAAATGTTAGCGCTACCCTAAGCTCGCCCGCAATCGGCCGACGACAGGTCGTGACGGGAGGCCAGCATGCCGAACTTCAAGCTCGCGCCCTGGGCGCTGAGCGCCTTGGCCCTGGCCGCCGTCGCCGCGCGCGCCGAGGAAGCGCCGTCGCCGGTGCGGCTGAACCAACTCGGCTTCGAGACCCAAGGCCCCAAGCGCGCGATCGCGTCCGATCCTTCCAAGACCCCGTTGCCCTGGCGGCTGATCGACGCCAGCGGCGTCACCCGCGCGTCGGGCCAAAGCCAGGTGTTCGGCCTCGACGCGGCGTCCGGCGACCATCCGCATCAGGTCGATCTGAGCGATTGGCGCACGCCAGGCCAGGGCTATCGGCTGCGGGTCGGCGCCCACGAGAGCCGCCCCTTCGCCATCGGCGACCATCCCTATGGCGCGCTGAAGCGCGACGCCCTGGCCTTCTTCTATCAGAACCGCAGCGGCGTCGCGATCGAGGCCCGCTATGTCTCCGATCCCGCCCTGGCCCGGCCCGCCGGCCACGCCCCCGATCGCGCCACCTGCTTCGACAAGACCGACGAGGCGGGAAACCTCTGGGCGGGTTGCGGCTACGCCCTCGACGCCAGCAAGGGCTGGTATGACGCCGGCGACCACGGCAAGTACGTGGTCAATGGCGGCATCGCCGCCTGGACCCTGCTGAACGCCTACGAACGCGCCGCGGCGCGCGGAACGGCCCAGGCGTTCGCCGATGGGACCGCCCAGATCCCCGAACGGGCCAACGGCGTCAGCGACCTGCTCGACGAGGCTCGGTGGGAGCTGGAGTTCCTGCTGGCCATGGCCGTCCCGGCCGGCACGGTCATGGCCTTGCCGGTCGGCCCGCAAAAGCCGGCCGACGGCAAGCTGGTCCTCACCCGGCTGGACGCCTCGGGCATGGCTCATCAGAGACTGCACGACAAGCGTTGGACGCCCCTGCCGACCGCGCCCCAGGACGACCACGAGACGCGCTATCTCTACTATCCGACCACGGCGGCGACCCTCAACCTGGCGGCCGTGGCGGCGCAATGCGCACGGATCTGGAAGGCGATCGATCCGGCCTTCGCGGCGCGGTGCCTGACCACGGCGCGGACCGCCTACGCCGCCGCCCTGCGCAACCCGCAGGTCTACGCCATCGGCCAGTTCACCGGCGGCGGCGGCTATGGCGACGGCGACCTGACCGACGAAGCCTACTGGGCGGCGGCCGAGCTGTTCGTGACCACCGGCGAGGCGGCCTACGGCCAGGCTCTGATCGGATCACGCCACGCCCCGGTGGCCGGCCGGGCGGCCGAGGATTTCGACTGGGGCTCGGTGGCGACCCTGGGCGTCATCAGCCTCGCCGTGGCGCCGGGCGCCCAGTCCGAGGCCGACCGCGCCCTGGCCCGCGCCGCCCTGGTCAAGGCCGCGGACGCCTATGTCGAGCAGGGCGCCCGGCAAGGCTATCGCCTGCCCTACGCGGCCAAGACCTATCCCTGGGGCTCCAACGCGTCGGTGCTCAACCACGCCCTGGTGCTGGGCCTGGCCTACGACTTCACCGGCCGGCCGGCCTATCGCGCGGCGGTGGTCGACGCCATGGACTACATCCTCGGCCGCAACCCGCTGGATCAGTCCTATGTCACCGGCTACGGCGCGCGGCCGGTGCGCCATCCGCACCATCGCTTCTGGACCCAGCAGGCCGACCCCCGCTATCCCGCGCCGCCGCCCGGCGTGCTGTCGGGCGGGCCCAACGACAGCAACATGAGCGATCCGGTCGCCGCGACGATGAAGGGTCATTGCGCGCCGCAGACCTGCTGGCGCGACGACTATCGGGCCTTCACCCAGAACGAGGTGGCCATCAACTGGAACGCGCCGCTGGTCTGGGTCGCCGCCTGGCTCGACGAGACGCCCTAGCCCAGGGCGTGCTTGAGGAAGGCGCGGACATTCCGCGCCAGCCTCGGCGTCAGCGGCCCCAGCACGCCCTTGCGGTCGGGCGGCAGGTGGGCGGCCGGGTCGCCGTTGGTCTCGAACAGGTAGTGGTCGAAGATCGCGCGCCAGGCCTCGCGCTGCGGCGGCGGCAGGTGGCGAACCGCCAGCAGGCCGTGGACCAGCACCTCGAACGGCGAGCCGGCCTCCGGCGGCAGGTCGCGCCACCAGTAATTGACCAGCACGTTCAGGCTCTCCAGCGACCGCACGTGATGCCACCACAGGGTGGGAATATAGATCGCATCTCCCGGCCCGAGCTCGGCGCTCAGGCCATGCTTCTCGGCCTCGGCGAAGCGCGGATGGCGGGCGTAGTCTGGCGCGTCGAGCGACACCATGCTGACCGGCTGTCCCGCCAGGGTGAAGTCCAGCGGACCGACATAGAGGTTCGTGGTCTGCTCGGGCGGGAACAGCGTGAAGCGCCGCCGCCCGGCGACCACGACGGCGATGTTGTCGGCCATGTCGTAATGGGTCTGCACGGTCACCGCGGTCCCCACCCAGAGGCGAGGCTCGACCGGGGCGTCGAGGACGGCGTTGCGGTTGGCGGCCGCGAAGCCGGGCGCGACGCGCGAGGTCGGCGTCGAGCCGACATAGATCGAAGGCGGGTCGCCCTGACCTTCCAGCGCCAGGATCTGGTCGAGGGCGGCCGACAGCCCGCCCTGCCGACGCTCGAAATTCACCGTCCGCTCGGCGTCGCCGTAGAAGAAGCGTCCCTTGATCTCCGGCGCGCCGACGAAGGCCTCGACCGGCGCGCCGTTGTCGAGCCCCTTCAGATAGTCGGCGCTGGCCTTGGCGCCCAGGCGCCCCGCCGCCACCGCCGGCCAATCGGCGGCGAAGCCGCGCAGCACCACGGGCCGGTAAGCCGGGACGACCTGGGCGCGCAGCACCTCGCGCGTCACGTCGAAACGCTCGTCGATGGGCGAAAAGGACAGGGTCATGCGGGAAGCATACCGAAGACGAACAGCTCAGGGACGGTCTAGATAACGCGACGCGAAGTCGAGGAAATAGGGCCAGTTGGGGCCGGCGGTGTGGCCGCCCTCGGTGGCGTCGGCCCCCGCGACCGCCGCCGCGGCGAGGCCAAGGCCCAGGGCCCGCCGGCGCGAGACGTTCGAAGACACCGACATCGAGGGCCTCAAAAGAAACCGCGCGCCGTCGGCGACGGCACGCGAGTGAAGGGGGAAGACTCCCTTCATCCCGCACGATGAAGGGCCGCGCCGAAGCTCGCCCGGCCAGCCGAAACCGGCCGGGCGAGCTTCGGATCTAGAAGCTGGCGCGCACCACGAAGGTGTAGCGCCGGTCGTTCATGAACCACGATCGCCCGGCCTTGAGCAGGTCGTTGTTCAGCACCTGGGTGGTCTTGGTGATTTCGTTGAGCAGGTTCACCCCCTGCACCCCGACCTTCACCTTCGGATTGACGCTGTAGAAGATCGAGCCGTCCAGCTGGCCGGTGGACTCGTTCATGATCGGGGCGAAGGGCACGATCACGTCGCGGACGGTGAGCAGGAAGTCCGACCGCCAATTGTAGGCCAGGCGCGCCGAGATCTTGTTCTTCTCGTAGATCCCCGCGACGTTGAGGTTGTGCTTCGACAGCCCCTGCAGCGGCAGCAGGCTGGTGTCGACCGTGGAGACCCGGCCGGCGGCCACGTCCGGATCGGTGGCCGACAGCGTGCTTTGCGGCACGCCCTTGCTGTCGATGTAGCTGTAGTTGGCGTTGATTCCGAAGCCGTCGAACGGCTTGGGCAGGAAGTCGTAGAACTGCTGGTAGGCGATCTCGAAGCCCTTGACCTTGGCCTTCTGGTCCGCATTGCCCGGCAGGGCCACCACGACGTCGAAGGTCGCGCCATTGTTGGTGAAGGGAAGGCGCGCGATGCTGTTGGTCGCGACGTCCTTCAGCTCCTTGTAGAACACCGCCATGGTCAGCGACCCGACCGGCGCGAAATACCATTCGGCCGAGGCGTCGATATTGGTCGACTGGGTCGGCTTCAGGAACGGATTGCCCACGGTGACCGTGCCGCTGGGCACGCCGCCGGAAATGCCGTCGGCGTTGGTGTTGAGCGCCAGGTTGTAATAGTTGCGGGTCAGGCCGATGTCCGGCGGCGTGATGGTCTTGGACGCCCCGAAGCGCAGCTGGAGGGCATGGGGCAGCGCCACCTTGATGTTGAGGCTGGGCAGCCAGTATTCGAACTTGGCGTGCGCCGTGTTCGGATTGACCGCGCCGTTCGCCCACAGGCGGGCCTGGGCCCGAACGGCCGGCGTGAGAGTGCAAAACGGCGTCGGCGTCTGCCCGGCCGGGATGTTGGCGCACTCAGCGTCGGTGCTGAAATTGCTGTTCGGGAAGGACTGGAAGCCGGACGCCTCGCGCGTGGTCCGGGTGTAACGCAGGCCGATATTGCCGGTGACCCGGATGTCGCCGTCGAACGCATGCCGGAAGCGCACCATGCCGTAGGCCGACTTGGTCGTCTCGTTGATCGGGTTGACCTCCTGCGGAAGGAAGGGCGTGCCTGGGATCACGTTGCAGCGCATGGCCAGCGGCACCCAGTTCTGCTGGCAGCCATTGGCGCCGTTACGGGCCCGCCACTCGTCGCCGACCTTCAGGCCGAAGGCGGCGTACTGGGCGTAGTTCTCGACGATGTTCGAGCCGTAGAACGGCCGCGCCTGCAGGCCGGTCGGCGCCGGCACCTGGCCGCGCATGAAGTCGGTGAACGGATAGAGCTCGGTCTGGGCCGCCGTCGACGCGCCCCCCGGGGTGGTGGGCGAGCCGTTGACCGGATCGTCAAACCACACAGGGCCGCCGCCGCCCCAGATCTCGCTGAGCACGCCCCAATTATAGGTCGAGAAGCGGGTGGTCTGGTCGCGCTCGGCCCAGCGCACCCCGACCCGCGCCGACTCGATCCAGCTGTCGTCGCCGAAGCTGTAGTCGACGTCGATCCGCGCCGCGTCCTCCTTGCCCTCGCTCTGCTCGATGTGATCCATCGCCGAGCGCCAGAAGCTGTTGTAGGGGTCGCTGAAATTGGCGTGGCTGCCGGTGAAATAGGTCGAACAGCTGCCGCTGGGCGGCGAGCAGGGCGGGATCGCCGCGCCGCTGGCCGGCGGCAGGAAGCTGAATACCGGCATGTCCGAACCGTTCAGCTTCATGTCGAGGTTCTGGAACGTCGAGGCCCAGATGCCGGCGTCGAGGACGTCGACCGAGGAATCGACGTGCTGATAGTCGAACGTCGCCCGGATGCGATCGTTGGGCGTCCATTTGAAATTGAAGCCGTAGTCGGTGGTCAGATAGTTCTGCTGCTGGTCGCGGCGGATGTTGTTGCTCTGCAGGCCGTTGCCGGGCGTCCGCGGATCGGTGGGGCTGTTCTGGTCGTCGCGCCAGCCCTGCGGGCCGGTGATGACGCCGTTGGTGAAGATGCCGCTGCTGTCGACGCCGAAGGTGGTGCCGTCGATCGGACGCGAGTCGCCGGCCGCCTGGACGTTGTCGGTGGCGATCTCCATCGCGTGCTCGGTCCAGTTCTGCTTCGACTCCGAGCGCAGGTACTGGAGGCTGGCGAGCATGGTTCCGTCATTGCTGCGCCATTGGCCGGCGGCGGCGTAGCCGATGCGCTCGCGTTCGGTCTCGGTGCTGCGGAACGCCGCGCCGCGCGGGAACCAGACGCCCTTGCCGCCTTGCGGGCAAGTGACCGCCTGCGGGTTGGCGGTCTGGGCGGTGGTGAAGCCGGTCCGGCAGCCGAAGTTCGACGCCTGGGTGCCGTCCGCGCGGGTGTACAGCCTGGAATCCACCGCGCTCAGCAGCAGGCCGACTTCGCCGATACTGGTGTCCCAGCGGTCGCTGTAGAGCAACGAATAGGTGGGGGCCCAGCGCTTGACGAAGTCGCCATAACTGGTCTCGGTCGACAGCGACAGCAGACGCTTGTTGCTGTCGAACGGAAGGCGGGTGCGCAGATTGACCGTGCCGGAGATGCCGCCCTCGATCATGTCGGCCGACGGGCTCTTGAACACGTCGACGCCGCCCATCAGTTCGGAGGGTACGTCGGCGAAGCTCAGGGCGCGGCCGTTATTGGCCGAGAAGGTGTCGCGGCCGTTCAGTTCCGACCGCACGAAGTTCAGGCCGCGGACGACGACGCCGCTGCCTTCCGACGAGAAGTGATCGGGGTCGACGCCGGCGGCGAAGCGATTGATGGACACGCCCGGGATGCGCTGCAACGCCTCGGTGACCGACCGGTCCGGCAGGGCGCCGATGTCCTCGGCGGTGATCGAGTCGCCGATGATCTCCGAGCTCTGCTTGATCTGCTGCGAACTCTTCAGGCTTTGGCGGATGCTGGTGACGACCACCTCGTCGACGGTGGCGTCATCGGCCGGCTGGGCTTGGGCCCAGGCCGAACCAGCGATCAGCACGGCGCCGAGCGCCATGGTCGAGACGCCATACCGAAGCGTTGAGCGCAACTTTCGCGCGCGCATCGGCGCCCGCTGGACGATGTCCATTTGAGTCCTCCCCTGCATTTTTTTGTTTGGCGCGGGACGTTACCGCTACCATTATGGGTCGATGATATGTCAAACACTCAGGTCGTCAAGGTAGCGGTATCACAAAAATATCCGAAAAATGACAAACCTAAATGATTGATTTGTCTGAGTAAATCCTTTCTGGCTTATCGCGTCGCCCCAAAGAACGAACCATGGTTGACGATTTTTGGCAGCGCTGTCAATGCTCGGCGCCGCTAAAAGCAGTCGGCTCAAGTGCTTGATCGGCGCTATTTTTGGATAGCGCTGTCAATCTAGAATAATCGCCGCGCGATCAACACGCATAAGTTGACAACGGTGGAGGGGGAGGAAATTCATGGCTGATCGCGCCATTCGCACCATCGTCATCGTCGGCGGCGGCACGGCCGGCTGGATGACCGCCGCCGGTCTGGCGGCCAAGCTGCGCGACCTGCCGATCGACATCCGTCTGGTGGAGTCGTCCGAGATCGGCACGGTGGGCGTGGGCGAGGCGACCGTGCCGCACATCCGCCATTTCAACGCCAGCCTCGGCCTCGACGAAGCTGATTTCATGCGCAAGACCCAGGCCACCTACAAGCTGGGCATCGAGTTTCGGAACTGGGGCCGCGTCGGCGACAGCTATATCCATCCGTTCGGCGCCTATGGCGCGACGATCGGCGGGGTCGGTTTCCATCACCATTGGCTGCGCGCCCGGCAGGGCGGCGACCCCACGCCGCTGGAGGCTTATTCCCTGCCGATCCGGGCGGCGCGCCTGGGCCGTTTCGCCCCGCCCTCCCCCGACCCGCGGTCGCTGGCCTCGACCTTCTCCTACGCCTACCAGTTCGACGCCGGCCTCTATGCGGCCTATCTGCGCGCCTATGCCGAGGCCCGCGGCGTGGTCCGCACCGAGGGCAAGGTCGCCGACGTGATCTTGCGCGGCGAGGACGGCTTCATCGAGGCGATCACCCTTGAGAGCGGCGAACGGATCGCGGGCGACCTGTTCGTCGACTGCTCGGGCTTTCGCGGCCTGCTGATCGAGCAGGCGCTGAAGACCGGCTACGAGGACTGGACGCGCTGGCTGCCCTGCGACCGAGCGGCGGCCGTACCGTGCGAAACGGTCGAGCCGTCGATCCCCTACACCCGCGCCACCGCCTTCGACGCCGGCTGGCGCTGGCGCATCCCGCTGCAGCACCGGGTGGGCAACGGCTATGTCTACTGCAGCGAGCACATCAGCGACGACGAGGCGGCCGGCAAGCTGCTGGCTGATCTCGAGGGTCCAGCCCTGGCCGAGCCGCGCTTCCTACGGTTCGTCACCGGTCGCCGCAAGAAGCAGTGGAGCCGCAACTGCGTGGCCATCGGGCTGTCCAGCGGTTTCCTGGAGCCGCTGGAAAGCACCAGCATCCACCTGATCCAGGTGGCTATAACCACCCTGCTGGAACTGTTCCCCGACCGCGACTGCGCCCAGGCCGACCAGGACGAATACAACCGGGTGATGGACCTGGAATTCGAGCGGATCCGCGACTTCCTGGTGCTGCACTATCACGCCACAGAACGCACCGACACGCCGTTCTGGGCCGCCCGTCGGGCCATGCCGATCCCCGACAGCCTGGCCTACAAGATGGACCTGTTCCGCGACCGCGGGGTGGTGGTGAAGTACAAGGACGGCTTCTTCCTCGAGCCCAGTTGGCTGGCCGTCTATCTGGGCCAGAACGTCGTCCCCCTCGCCTATGATCCGGTCAGCGACACCGTGCCCGACGCGGCGCTGGCCCAGCGCCTGGCCGCGATGCGCCAGACGATCGACAAGACCGCCCTGGCCATGCCCACCCACGCCGACTGGATCGCCAGGTTCTGCGCCGCCACGCCGGTGGCCGCCGCATGAGCGCGCCCGTCCCCCGCACCGTCGTCATCCTGGGCGGCGGGGTCGCCGGCTGGATGGCCGCCGCGGCCCTGGCCCGCGCCCTGCCCGCCGCCGTCCTCCGAGTGGTCGAGACGGCGGCCGACGCGCCGCGCGGCGCCCTGTCCACCCTGCCCGCCCTGCGCGCCTTCCACGCCCGGCTCGGCTTGGACGAGGCCGCCCTGATGCGGACGGCGCGCGGGACATTCAAGCTCGGGACGCGGTTCAGCGGCTGGATGGCGACCGACCATGTCGAAGGCTTCAGCGACGCGGGGGCCAATCTGGAGGGCGTGGCCTTCCACCACCACTGGCTCCGGGCGCGGGCCCTGGGCCCGACCGAGCCGTTCGACGCCTACAGCCTGGCGGCGACGGCCGGCCGGCTCGGGCGGTTCGCCTATCCCAGCGAGGATCCGCGCTCGGTGCTGTCGACTCTGTCCTATGGTCTGCACCTCGACGCCGCCGGCTATGTCACGGCGCTGCGGGCGAGCGCCGGGACCGTGCGGCGCGGCCCGGGCGAGCTCGGCGATATCGAGCGCTCGCCCGACGGGCGGATCGCGGCCCTGATCCTGGCGGACGGCGAACGCGTCGCCGCCGATCTGTTCGTCGACACCACCGCCGAGGGCCGGTTGATCGGCGCGGCGCTGGGCGTGGCCTGGACCGACTGGTCGGCCTGGCTGCCCTGCGACCGCCTGGCCGTGCGCGAGGTCGCCCCCCGCGCCAACCCGCCGGCCCTGACCGAGATCGAGGCGATCCCCGAAGGCTGGCTGCGCCGGACTCCGCTGCGCGGCGGCGATGCGGTGATGCTGGCCTATGACGCCGCCCTGACTTCCGACGACCAGGCGCGTGAGATCCTCGGCGGCGAGGCGGCGATGCGGCCGCTGCGCAATGGCCGGCGCGAACGGGCCTGGCTGGGCAATTGCGTGGCCATCGGGCCGGCGGCCGGCGAGATCGAGGCGCTGAACGGCGTCGATGGCCATCTGGCCCAGAGCGGCGTCTCCAAGCTGATCGCCCTGCTGCCCGGCCCCGACGGCGCGCCTCTGGCCGAGGCCGAGTACAATCGGCTGATCGGCGAGGAACAGGATCGGATCCGAGACATGGCGGTGCTGCGCTACGCGGTCGGAACGCGGGTCGACCCGCCGTGGGCCCGCGCCCGGCAGGCCCCGGTGCCCGAGAAGCTGGCCTACAAGCGCGCCCAGTTCGAAAGCCGCGGGCGGGTGGTGCTGTACGACGAGGAGACCTTCATGGACGGCGCCTGGGCCGAAGCCTTCATCGGCCACGGCATTCTGCCCCGCCGCCACGACCGGTTGGCCGACCGCTTGCCGGCCGCCCGGGTCGGCGAGACCCTGGCGCGGCTGCGCCGTCTGATCGTCCAGGCGGCGCAGGCCATGCCGCCCCACGCCGACGCCCTGAAGGACCCCGCATGAGCGACGCGCCCATCCGCAAGGTGTTGATCCTCGGCGGCGGCACGGCCGGCTGGATGACGGCCGCCGCCTTGGCCAAGGTGCTGAACGCCGAGCGCACCGAGGTGGTGCTGGTGGAATCCGAGCAGATCGGCACGATCGGGGTCGGCGAGGCCACCATCCCGCCGATCCTGACCTTCAACGCCATGCTGGGGATCGACGAGCGCGCCTTCATGCGGGCCACCAAGGCCACCTTCAAGCTGGGCATCGAGTTCCGCGGCTGGACGCGGCCAGGGGATCGCTACATCCACCCGTTCGGGACCTTCGGCCTGGATATCGAGGCCATCAAGTTCCACCAGGTGTGGCTGAAATTCCGCGACCACGCCGGTCCGATCGAGGACTTCAACCTGGCCGCCGTCGCCGCCCGCCAGGGTCGTTTCGCCCTCCCCGACCCCGATCCGGCCAAGGTGCTTTCGAGCCTGAAATACGCCTTCCATTTCGACGCCAGCCTCTATGCCCGCTTCCTGCGGACCTATGCCGAGGCCCGCGGCGTGACCCGGATCGAGGACAAGGTCGGCGACGTCACCCTGCGCCGCGAGGACGGCTTTATCCAGTCGGTGACCCTCGAGGATGGGCGCGTGATCGAGGCGGATCTGTTCATCGACTGCACCGGCTTTCGCGCCCTGCTGATCGGCGGGGCCCTGGGCGGCGCCTATCACGACTGGAGCCATTGGCTGCCCAACGATCGGGCGGTGGCCATCCCGTGCGACACCGGCGGCGACGGCCTGACGCCCTATACCCGCGCCACGGCCGACACGGCCGGATGGCGCTGGCGCATCCCGCTGCAGCACCGCACCGGCAACGGCTATGTCTATTCCAGCGCTCATATCGGCGATGACGACGCCCTGGCGGCGCTGGTGGCCGGCCTCGACGGCCCGCCGCGCGCCGAGCCGAACTTCCTGCGCTTCCAGGCCGGCCGACGGGACCAGGCCTGGATCAAGAACTGCGTCGCCATCGGCCTGTCGTCGGGCTTCCTGGAACCGCTGGAGAGCACCAGCATCCACCTGATCCAGGCGGGGATCACCAAGCTGCTGGCGCTGTTCCCCGACTGCGGCTTCGACCCCGTCGAGATCGCCGAATACAACCGCCTGACCGCCCAGCAGATCGACCAGGTCCGCGACTTCATCATCCTGCACTACAAGGCCACCGAGCGGGCCGACACGCCCTACTGGGACCAGGTGCGCACCATGGCGATCCCGGACTCGCTGCGGCGCAAGATCGAGTTGTTCGCCGGTCGCGGCCGGCTGTTCCCTTCCGATTTCGATCTGTTCGGCGAATCCAGCTGGGTCGCCGTGCTGCTGGGCCAGGGGATCGTGCCGCGTAAGCATGACGCCCTGGTCGACGCCCTGCCCGAGGTCGCCCTGGTTCAGCGGCTGACGCGGCTGTCGGCGGTGATCGCCGAAGCCGCCCGAGCCATGCCGACCCACGAGGCCTTCATCGCCCGCTATTGCGCGGCCTCCGATCTGGCCAGGGCCCCCGCATGACCGACCATCGCCTGCGCAAGATCGTCATCGTCGGCGGCGGCACCGCCGGCTGGATGACCGCCGCCGCGCTCGGCCGCTTCCTCAAGGATGGCCACACCGAGGTGGTCCTGATCGAGTCCGAGGCGATCGGCACGGTCGGGGTCGGCGAGTCGACCATCCCGCAGATCAACATCTTCAACCGCATGCTAGGCCTGGACGAGAACGAGTTCGTCCGCCGCACCAAGGCCACCTTCAAGCTGGCCATCGAGTTCGTCGACTGGAAGCAGATCGGCCACACCTACTACCATCCGTTCGGCCCCTACGGCCTCGACATGGAGGGCGTGTCGTTCCACGCCTACTGGCTGCGGCTGAAGGCCATGGGCGAGGCCGCCGACCTGGGCGAGTACTCGCTGCAGACCCTGGCCTCGATCCAGTCGAAATTCATGCGGGCCAACCAGCAGCCCAACTCGCCGCTGGGGACGCTGGCCCACGCCTATCACATCGACGCCGGCCTCTATGCCCGCTTTTTGCGGGGCTATGCCGAGGAGCGGGGGATCAAGCGCCAGGAAGGCAAGATCGTCGAGGTTCACCAGCGGGGGGCGGACGGCTTCGTCGAGGCCGTCACCCTGCAGAGCGGCCAGCGGATCGAGGGCGACTTCTTCATCGACTGTTCCGGATTCAGGGGGCTGCTGATCGAGCAAACCCTGAAGACCGGCTTCGAGGACTGGTCGCACTGGCTGCCCAACGACCGCGCCACGGCCGTGCCTTGCGCCCTGGGCGGCTCGACCAAGCCGGTGACCCGCGCCACCGCCCGTCCGGCCGGCTGGCAGTGGCGCATCCCGCTGCAGCATCGGCTGGGCAACGGCTACGCCTATTCCAGCGCCCATATCAGCGAGGACGAGGCCACCGCCTATCTGCTGGCCCATCTCGACGGCGAGCCGCTGACCGATCCCTTCACCCTGAGGTTCAAGGCCGGTCGCCGGTTGAAGAGTTGGAGCAAGAACGTCCTGGCCATCGGCCTGGCGTCCGGCTTCATGGAGCCGCTGGAAAGCCAGAGCATCCACCTGATCCAAGTCGGCATCTCGCGGATGCTGGCCATGTTCCCCGACAAGCGGTTCCAGCAGCCCGACATCGATCGCTATAACCGGGTCATGACGTTCGAATACGAGAAGATCCGCGACTTCTTGGCCCTGCACTACAAGGCCACGCGGCGCGACGACACGGCCTATTGGGACTATCTGCGCGAGATGCCGATCCCGGACTACCTGGCCGACAAGATCGCGGTGTTCGAGAGCTATGGGCGGGTGTTCCGCGAGAACGAGGAACTGTTCAACGACACCAGCTGGTTCGCGGTGATGATCGGCCAGGGCCTGGAGCCGCGCGGCCACGACCCGATGGCCGACATCATGTCGCCGGACGAGCTGCGAAAGCGCATGGCCAACATCCGATCTGTGATCGCCCGCTCGGCCGAGGTGATGCCCGAGCACATGCGGTTCATCGCCGACAACTGCGCCGCCCCGCCCACCGCCTAGCTGGAATGACCGACATGATCCCGACGAAACTCATGGGCGCCCTGACCGGCCTGATGCTGTCGCTGGCCGTCAGCGAGCCGGCCGCGGCGCGCCAGCCCGTCGAGATCGCCCTGACCTTCGACGACCTCCCCGCGCACGCCCCCCTGCCGCCGGGCGAGACCCGCCTGGGCGTGGCGCAGGCGCTCATCGCCGCCCTCAAGGCGGCCAAGACCCCGCCCGTCTACGGCTTCGTCAACGCCGTGCAGCTGGAGAAGGAGCCGGCCTCGGCGCCCGGCCTCGACGCCTGGCGCGCCGCCGGCTTCCCGCTGGCCAATCACACCTGGTCGCACGTCAATCTCAACCAGGTCACCCTGGCCGAGTTCGAGGCCGATCTGCTGCGCAACGAACCGGTGCTGCAGGCAAAGATGAAAGGCCAAGACTGGCGCTGGCTGCGCTTCCCCTACCTGGCCGAGGGCGACACCCCGGAAAAGCGCGACGCCATCCGGGCCTTCCTGGCCGAACGCCGCTACCGCATCGCCAGCGTCACCATGAGTTTCGGCGACTTCGCCTGGAACGAGCCCTATGCGCGGTGCAAGGCCCTGGGCGACGAGGCGGCGATCCGGGAGCTGGAGGACAGCTATCTCAAGGCCGCGACCGACAGCTTCGACTATTATCGCGCCCTGTCGGCGACGCTTTACGGCCGCGACATCCCCTATGTGCTGCTGATGCACGAAGGGGCCTTCGACGCCCGCATGCTGCCCCGGCTGCTGGACCTGTACCGCCAACGCGGGGTCAAGTTCGTCAGCCTCGACCAGGCCGAGCGCCATCCGTTCTACCGCGCCGACGACAAGCCGGCGGCCGTCGCCGCTCCGGTGACCCTGGAAAGCGCCATGGCCGCGCGCGGCTTGCCGCTGCCGCCGCAAACCTGGAGCCTCTCGACCCTCGCCGCCGTCTGCCGCTAGGCGCTCGGCGCCATCCAGTAGCGATAGGCGTAGGCCGGAACGAAGCCCTGGCCGCGATAGAGGGCGACCGCCGGCGCGTTGGCGGCCTCGACCTGCAGATAGGCCCGGCGGGCGCCGTGCGCCGCCGCCCGACCCAGCAGGGCCTTCAGCACCCGCTGCGCCAGGCCCTGGCGGCGGCGGTCGGGCGCGGTGCGCATGCCGAACACCCCCACCCACTCGCCGTCGACCGCGCAGGCCCCGAGCGCCGCCGCCTGGCCGTCGACATCCAGCCGGGCGAACAGGGCCGGCGGCGGGATGCGGGCCAGGGCCGCCAATCGCTCGGCGGCGTCGCCCGGACTGGCGGTGGCGACGAGCACCGCCTCGAAGCCGGGGTCGGGCGTGGCGGTGAGGATCACCTCGCCGGCCTCGCCGTCGGCCAGCGGGCCGACCATGACCAGGGTCTCGGCGCGCGGTGCATAGCCCCGGGCGGCCAAGCGGTCGGCCAGGTCGGCGGGCGCGACGGCGCCGTCGGTCAGCTTGAAGCACGGCGGCAGGCCGCGGGCGGAAAACCAGGCCTCGGCCGCGGCGATCGCCGCCTCGCCGTCCAGGCCCGGCGCGGCCAGCGGCCAACAGGCGTTGATGCGGTTGGAATAGCCGGCCGAGGCGTTCAGCCGCCAGCCGCCCAGCCGCGCCCGGGTCTGGGCCGGCCAGGCGCGGTCGGCGACCGGTTCGAGAAGACGGGGATCGACGTCCATACGGGGGCCGCCTCAAAAGAAAACGGGCGCCGCTCCGGTCGGAGTCGACGCCCGCGATGGGTGTGGCGACCGGTGAAGCCTAGAGCGGCTTCAGATTGGCCGCCGCGACCTTGCCGCGCTCTTCGGCGGTGTCGTAGCTGACCTTCTGGTTTTCCTCGAGACTGCGCAGACCGGCGCGTTCGACCGCGCTGATGTGGACGAAGACGTCCTTGCCGCCGTCATCGGGCTGGATGAAGCCGAAGCCCTTGGTGGCGTTGAACCATTTGACGATACCGGTAGCCATAGGCCGATCTCTCCTGGAGAAGCGTTCCCCACGAAAGCGGGGCAGGTCACAATCAAATCGTCCGGATCGCAGGCCAAACTCAAGGATTGCGCGGGAAAGTGTTCATGCCGGATGGCCATGGTCAATTCAAAATTGCGCCGCCCCTAGGGCGAGGCGAAAGCGCTCAATGTTCGGCCAGCAGCCGCTCGACCAGGCCGCGCGCCTCGGGGCTGGACCAGTCGGCGTCGCCGCTCAGCCGGGCCCGCTCGCGGCCCTGGCGATCGAAGATCACCGTGGTCGGAAAGCCCTCGGCCTTCGGATCCAGGCCGAACGACATCTTGTAGCCGGGGTCGCGATACAGCTGCAGCGGCGAGTTCTTGGCCATGTCGGACTGGGCGACGTCGAGGTCGGAGTCGCGGTCGACGCTGATCGGCAGCACCTTGAACGGCTGGGTCATATAGGCCGCCTGCAGCTTGGCCAGGGTGGGCATCTCCTTCTTGCACGGCGCGCACCAGGTGGCCCACAGGTTCATCACCACCACCTGGCCCTTGAAATCGGCGATGGTCAGCGACTTGCCGCCCGCATCGGTGAAGACCACGGTCGGGGCGGGGCGCGGCGTGGCCGGCACCTCCAGCTTGGCCAGGGTCCCCATCTGGAATTCCTTGAGGTCGGCGACGCCTGCGGGTTTGAACGTAGCCTGGGCAATGACATATACAGCCCCGACGAGGCCGATCATCACGACGGCCCCGACGGCCCATTTCAGCCAACCCGTCTTGGGCCCGCTCTTCTCCGACTGGACTTCGCTCATATGACCGACAACGCCTCCGATACGCCCAAGCCCGCCGCCGGCGGACAGGGTCAAGCCATGTGGGGCGGCAGGTTCACGGCCAAACCGGCGGAACTGATGCAGGCGATCAACGTCTCCATCGGCTTCGACAAGCGCTTGTGGGCGCAAGATCTGGCGGGCTCCCGCGCCCATGCGCGGATGTTGATCAGCCAGGGAGTCATTGCAAGCGAAGACGGCGAGGAAATCCTCAAGGGCCTTGACGCCATCGAGGGCGAAATCGTCGCCGGGGCCTTCCCGTTCCGCGACGAATACGAAGACATCCATATGAACATCGAGGCGCGGCTGCGCGAGCTGATCGGCCCGACGGCCGGCCGGCTGCACACCGCCCGCTCGCGCAACGATCAGGTGGCCGTCGACTTCCGGCTGTGGGTGCGCGACGCCTGCGACCGCTCGGCCGGCCAGTTGCAGGCCCTGCAGCGGGCGCTGCTGGCCCAGGCCGACGCCCACGCCGACACGCTGATGCCTGGCTTCACCCACCTGCAGCCGGCCCAGCCGGTGACCTTCGGCCACCACCTGATGGCCTATGTCGAGATGTTCGGCCGCGACGCCGGCCGCTTCCGCGACGCCCGGGCGCGGATGAACGAGAGCCCGCTGGGCGCGGCCGCCCTGGCCGGCTCGCCGTTCCCGATCGACCGCCACCAGACCGCCAAGGCCCTGGGTTTCGACGGCCCGACCGCCAATTCGCTGGACAGCGTCTCGGCCCGCGACTTCGCGCTGGAGGCGCTGTCGGCGGCGACCATCTGCGCCACCCACCTGTCGCGCCTGGCCGAGGAGCTGGTGCTGTGGACGACGCCGATGTTCGGCTTCATCAAGCTGACCGACGCCTTCACCACCGGCAGCTCGATCATGCCGCAGAAGAAGAACCCCGACGCCGCCGAGCTGGTGCGCGCCAAGGTCGGCCGCATCCTGGGCTCGCTGACCACCCTGGCCGTGGTCATGAAGGGCCTGCCGCTGGCCTATTCCAAGGACATGCAGGAGGACAAGGTCCCGACCTTCGAGGCCTTCGACGCCCTGGAGCTGAGCCTGCTGGCCATGGCCGGCATGGTCGCCGACCTGACGCCCGACACCGCCAAGATGGCCGCCGCCGCCGGGGCCGGCTTCTCCACCGCCACCGACCTGGCCGACTGGCTGGTGCGGACGCTGAACATGCCTTTCCGCGACGCCCACCACGTGACAGGCTCGGCGGTGAAGGCGGCCGAGGCCAAGGGCGTCGACCTGGCCGACCTGTCGCTGGCCGAACTTCAGGCGATCGAACCGCGCATCACCGGCGACGTCTACGCCGTGCTCACCCCGGCCGCCTCGGCGGCCAGCCGCATCAGCTATGGCGGGACCGCTCCCGCCCAGGTTCGCGCCCAGATCGCGCGCTGGAAGGAACTCCTCGGATGACCCTGCGCCCCGTCGCCATTCTCGCCCTCGCCGCCCTGACGCTCGCCGCCTGCGGCAAGCAGGGCGACCTGGAACGCCCCGCGCCGCTGTGGAACCCGGCCAAGAAGGCCGCCTTCGACGCCCAGCGCCGCGCCGCCTCGGCCCAGGCCAACCAGCCGGCCCGCCCCGGCGGCGCCCAGGAGAACATGGATCCCGCCTCCAGCGCTCGCACCATCCGCGCCGCGCCGCTGGGCGGCACCCATTCCGACCCGTTCGGCGGTCCCTCCGCCGCCGGCTTCCCCAGCGCCACGCCGAACTGAGACCCCGTGAACCATTTTGAATTCGGCCCGCAGGGCCTGGCCTGCGAAGGCGTGCCGCTGTCCAAGATCGCGGCCGAGGTCGGCACGCCGGTCTATGTCTATTCCCGCGCCACCCTGGAGCGGCACTTCACGGTGTTCCGCGACGCCCTGGTCGCCGCCGGCGTCGTCGATCCGCTGGTCGCCTATGCAGTGAAGGCCAATTCCAACATCGCCGTGCTGAAGGTGCTGGGCGACCTGGGGGCCGGGGCCGACACGGTGTCGGAAGGCGAGATCCGCCGCGCCCTGGCCGCCGGCATCCCCGGCGAGCGCATCGTGTTCTCCGGCGTCGGCAAGACCCGCCACGAGATCGCCTTCGCGCTGCGGACCGGCGTCGCCGAGATCAATGTCGAGTCCGAGCCCGAGCTGACCCTGGTGGCCGCCGTCGCCGCCGAACTGGGCGTGCGGGCCAAGGTCGCCTTCCGGGTCAATCCCGACGTCTCGGCCGGCGGCCACGCCAAGATCGCCACCGGCAAGGCCGAGAACAAGTTCGGCGTCTCGTTCGCCGAGGCGGCGCGGCTGTACGCCAACGCCTCCAACAACGCCGCCCTCGAGCCGATCGGGGTCGCCTGCCACATCGGCAGCCAGATCACTGACCTGACCCCGATGCGCCAGGCCTTCAGCAAGATGCGCGGCCTGGTCGAGCAACTGCTGGCCGAGGGCCTGTCGGTCGAACGCCTCGATCTCGGCGGCGGCCTGGGCGTGCCTTATTTCAACATGCCGACCCCGCCCTCGCCGGCCGACTTCGCCGCCATGGTCGGCGAGGTGACCAAGGGCCTGCCGGTCAAGCTGGCCTTCGAGCCGGGCCGGGTGATCGCCGCCAACGCCGGGGTGCTGGTCAGCGAGGTGATCCACATCCACGAGCGACCGGAGGGCCGGCGGTTCCTGGTCATCGACGCGGCGATGAACGACCTGATCCGCCCGGCCATGTACGACGCCTTCCACGACATCCGGCCATTGGTCCCGCGGGCCGGCGAGGCCGTGGCCTATGACGTGGTCGGCCCGATCTGCGAGACCGGCGACACCTTCACCCGCGACCGGCCGCTGCCGCCGCTGGCGGCCGGCGACCTGGTGGCCTTCATGTC
>JAQGIN010000059.1 GCA_028291125.1 Caulobacter sp. | reverse complement strand
TTGGACAGCGAGGTGACGACCTTGGGCGTCATCGCGGGCCCTGCGCCATCCAGCGGGCGAAGAACGACAGGCCGATCTCGCGCTCGCCGCTTTCCTCCATCAAGGACAGCTCGCCCCAGTCGATGGTGCTGGCGCGGCCTTCCAGGACCTGGCTGAGCAGGCTGGCCAGGGCTGGGCCCGAGACCCGGGCGGCGTAGGCGTTGAGCATCAGGAAGCTGGCGTCGGGGGCCAGCAGCTGGCCGCACATCGCCGCCATCTCCGGCAGGTCCTCGAACAGTTTCCAGACCTCGCCGTCCGGGCCGCGGCCGAACTTCGGCGGGTCGAGGATGACGCCGTCATATTTCGAGCCGCGGCGGATCTCGCGCTGCACGTAGCGGCGGGCGTCCTCGACGATCCAGCGGATCGGCCGCTCGGTCAGGCCCGACAGGCCGGCGTTGTCGCGGGCGGTGAACACCGACTTCTTGGAGGCGTCGACATGGGTGACGTGGGCCCCGGCCGCGGCGCAGACCAGGCTGGCGACGCCGGTGTAGCCGAACAGGTTGAGGATCTTTGGCGGCTCGCCCCCCTTGGCGACGCGGGCGGCGACCTGGTCGCGCAGCCAGGTCCAGTTGGCGGCCTGTTCGGGGAAGAAGTTGAGGTGGCGAAAGGCGGTGAACGCCCCGGTGAAGCGCACGTCGCCCCAGTTCAGCGGGAAGGCCTCCAGCGCCCGGCCCTTGAAGCGCCAGCGGCCGGCCTCGTCCTCGTCGGAGGGATCGAACACCGCGTCGGCGGCGTCCCAGACGGCGGGGGCCAGGCGCGGCGACCAGAAGCACTGTGGCTCGGGGCGGACGACGCGGAACTTGCCGTAGCGCTCCAGCTTGCGGCCGCCGCCGCTGTCGAGCAGGGCGTAGTCGTCCCAGCCGGTGGTGCGCATGACGATGGGGGAGGGAGCGACGAGCGGATGCATGCCCTCGCCATACGCGCTCAGGCCGCGGGCCGTCCAGTGCGAGGCGCATGGCGCGTCTTGTCCCAGCGGTGCGGCTCGCGCACCAATTGCAGGCTGGCGCGGGCCGCGGCGACGCTCTGCAGCGGCCAATAGACGGCCGCGCCGAGGAAATCGCGCAGCCGCACCGGGGCTCCGGCCCGCCTCAGCCCGACCAGGCCGGCCAGGGCGGTGGCCGTCCAGCCGGTGGCCATCAGGGCCAGGTCGCCAGCCGGCGGCCCCAGCGGCGCGCCGTGCAGCATCAGCTCGGCCGTCGCCGCCACGCCCCACAGGGCGATCACCCCATGGGCGTGGGACGACATCACCGACAGCATCAGGGTCAGCAGTAGGGCGGCCAGGCCGCGCGGGCTGCCGGCGGTGGCCCCGCGGGCGTGGACCGCCAGGGTCTGCATGTGGCCCTTCACCCAGCGGGCCCGCTGCGGCAGCCAGTCGCTCAGCCGCGTCGGGGCCGGCTCGTAGGTGGGCAGGCCGATGACGTCCAGCCGGTAGCCTCGCGCCGCCAAGCGAAAGCCGATGTCGGCGTCCTCGGTGACGTTGTACGGGTCCCAGCCGCCGACCGCCCGCAAGGCGGCGACGCGGAAGTGGTTGCTGGTGCCGCCCAGCGGGAAGGGCAGGCCCCAGCGGGCCAGGGCCGGCAGCAGCACCTCGAACTGCACGGCGTATTCCAGCGCGAACTGGGCGGGCAGGAAGCGGCCGTCGATCTCGATGCGCAGCGGGGCCTGCAGACAGGCCAGGCGCGCGTCGCCGGCGGCGAAGCGGGCGGCGGCCTCGCGCAGTTGCTGCGGATGCGGCCGGTCCTCGGCGTCATAGACCACCACCAGCTCGCCCCGGGCCCGCTCCAGCGCCAGGTTGCAGGCCCGCGGCTTGGTGCGTGGCGCGCCGGGCTCGGCGGTCAGCACCTGGATGAAGCTGGCCAGATCCAGGGCCAGCAGGGCGGCGCGGGTCTCGGCGTCGTCCTCCTCCAGCACGATCAGGGCCTGCAGCCGGTCGCGCGGATAGTCGACCAGGCCCAGGGCCTCGACCAGTTCGCCGACCACCGCCGCCTCGCGATAGAGCGGCACGATCAGGGTGTAGGCCGGCAGGACCGCGTCCTCGCCGCCCACCGGCCCAGGCCGGGCGGCGGGGACCAGGGCGCTGACCAGCTTCAGCAGCGAGGCGGCTAAGAAGCCGGCGGTGAACAGGGCCGAGACCAGCAGCCCGGCCAGGTGCGGCCGCAGGGCGAGAATGACCGCCCCGCCCAACCCGACCAGGGCCAGGCCGACCGCCTGGCCGCGGGAGACGGTGCGATGGGCCCCGTCCGGGCCCGGCGGCGGGGCGGGAAGGGGGCGGGGCCGACGCGCCGCGGGGGCGGCGGACGGGACGGGGCGGTCGCGCCGCCCGGCGAACAGGCTCCGTTCCTCGCGCCATGGGTCCCTCATGCGCTGGCAAGTGCTGGAGAACATATAGCGAATCTACAACCGGAGCGCGTCAAATGAAAAAACGCACGTCTCGTCGAAAGGCGCGGCGGCGGCCGGAAAGTTGCGGCGCCTGGGTGAATCCCCTTTAGTGTCGCCTCGGGACGATCTTGGAGACCATCAGCATCGTGACGCTCGCCCTCAAGAGACCCCACAAATCGGCCCGCAAGCCCAAGGGCGACGGCCATCTGCGTCGCGGCGAGATCCTGGCGGCGGCCGAGAAGATCTTCATCGCCGAGGGCTACGCCGGGGCGACGATCCGCAAGATCGCCGACGCGGTCGGGGTGTCGTCCACCGCCCTCTACATGCACTTCCGCGACAAGGACGAGATCCTGCTGGAGATCTGCGACGGGGCGATCGAGCAGCTCTTGACGGTCAATGTCGACATCGCCCACCGGCCGATCGACGCCGTCTCGCGGGTCAAGCTGATGCTGCAGGCCTATATGCGGTTCGCGCTCGA
>JAQGIN010000051.1 GCA_028291125.1 Caulobacter sp. | reverse complement strand
ATCTGCGCGACACCGTCGCCGCGCCGCATCCGCTGACCGACGCCGAGCTCGACTTCATCGAACGCGACATCGACGCGGCGGTCGAGCAGGCCCGCCGGCTGGTCGAGGCCATCTCGGAGCCGTTGGCGATGCCGGGGCACGGGTAAAATTATTACCCGTTTCCCCGGCGAATGCCGGGGCCCAGATTCACCCTGGGAGACAGACGATTATCCGAAAGGCGCCGCCCTACGATCTGGGCCCCGGCATTCGCCGGGGAGACGGAGTTTGGGTGGGTTATTGGTTGAGCGTTTCGTAGAGATCGATCCATTCCGGATTTCGCGCTTCGATCGCGAGCAGCTTCCAAGAGCGTCGCCACTCCTTCATGCGGCGTTCCAACGTCAGGGCGCCTTCTCTGGAGTCGCAGGTCTGATACCAGACGAGCCGGGAGCAATCGTACCGGCGGGTGAACACCGAGCCGTCACCCTCACGATGCTCCCAAATCCGCCGCGCCAGATCATCGGTCGAACCGATGTAGAGCGTGCCATTGCGCTTGCTCGCGACAATGTAGACGAAGAAGGCCATGGCTGACCTTCGGGCCTGTCAGCGGCCAGATCAATCGGATAGCGATCACCCATGACCCACCCCCGCCGCCTCGTCCTCGGCCTGTTGTGTGGCCTGGTCGCCGGCGCCTTCTGGGGCGGGGTGTTCCTGGCGCCCAAGCTGTTGTCGGACTTCACGCCGCTGCAGATGACCGCCGGCCGCTATCTGGCCTATGGCGCGGCCTCGCTGGCGCTGCTGGCCCCCAGCCTGGGGGCGGTGCTGGCGCGGATGGCCGTCAAGGACTGGCGCGACCTGGCCGGGCTGAGCCTGCTGGGCAACATCGTCTACTACCTGTTCCTGGCCGCCGCGGTGCAGGCCGCCGGGGTGGCGGCCGCCTCGCTGATCGTCGGCCTGCTGCCGGTGACCGTGACCCTGGTGGGGGCGGGCCACGCCGGCGCGGTCCCGCTGCGCCGGCTGGCCGCGCCGCTGGCGCTGATCGCCGTCGGCGTGGTCTGCATCAACCTGGCCGCCTTCCAGACCAATTCGGGCGGCGACGGCCTGACGCTGGTCGTCGGCCTGGCTTGCGCCTTCGGGGCCCTGGCGGTGTGGACGGTCTACGCGGTGTGGAACGCCCGCCGGCTGGACGCCCTGAGCCATTTCACCAGCCACGAATGGTCGCTGCTCACCGGCCTGGTGACCGGGGCGCTGTCGCTGGTGCTGGCGGTTCCGGCCTTCCTGATCGGCGGGGCGACGCACGCGGCCCCGGCCTGGGCGCTGTTCTGGGGCGTCAGCGCCGCCGTCGCCGTCGGGGCGTCGGTGATCGGCAACGGCCTGTGGAACGCCGCCAGCCGCCTGCTGCCGCTGACCCTGTCGGGTCAGCTGATCGTCTTCGAGACCCTGTTCGCCCTGCTGTACGGCTTCCTGCACGAGCGCCGCTGGCCGGCCCCGCTGGAGAGCGCGGCCATCGTCCTGCTGCTGGCCGGGGTGCTGTGGTCGGTGCGGGCCCACGGGGTCGACCGGCGGGTGGCCGAAACCTGACGCTCCCTTTTCAGCCGTCATTCTCGCCCTTGTGGCGAGAACCCCTGGTTCAGCTGACGGTGAAGCGCCAGCGGCGTGCGCGCGCACGCCGCCCCTCCCGCACCTGCGGCGGATAAAGGGGTTCCCGCCACAAGGGCGGGAATGACGGAAGGGGGAAAATACGCGTCGCTAGATCCTGACGCCCAAGTGAACGGCGCTGTTCGGACGCGGTTCAAGCGCGATCTGCGACATTGGCTCCAACAACCGCACCGACCCACCCCCGAGCCGGCGCGATCTTAGAAGGAGCGACACCATGAAGACCCCTGGTAAGGCTGCGAAGATCGCCATCGCCGCCGTCCTGACCGGCGCCCTGGTCCTGCCGGCCTCGAGCGCTTTCGCCGCCAGCAAGACCGAGCGCGCCCTGCTCGGCGCCGTCCTCGGCGGCGTGGCCGGGGCGGCCCTGGGCAACGGCGACGGCGGCGCGGTGGCCATCGGCGCCGTGGCCGGCGGCCTGCTGGGCGCCGCCACCGGCAAGGACAAGCGTTCGCACCGCTATTCCAACAGCTACCGCCAGACCCCGGCCTATTACGGCGACGCCCGTCAGCGGGACTATCGCCAGGCCCGGACCGGCTATGGCTACGACAACGGCTACAGCAGCGGCTACAGCAACGGCTACGACAACCGCTACGCCTACGACCGTCGCGACAGCCGTTACAACACCAGCTACGGCTACCGCTAAACCCTAGCCCCCGACCCGAGACCGACAGATCGCGCCGCCCCTTCCCGAGGGGCGGCGCTTTTTGCGGGCGCCGGCCGGCAAAGCGGAAACGACCTGCGCGCACAGGCTGTGCGGCGCGTGAAATCTGCTATAGCGCCTCTGGAGACACAGGAGAGCGCGCAAGCGTCATGGCAGCGTCCGGCATCGCCGTTCGGGGACCCCGCAGTCTGCTTCGGCAGATTCGCGAGGCGATGGCCGGCGGCGGTCCCGCCCAGGCCAAGCTCAACATGGTGGTGCGCACCATCGCCGTGTCGATGGTCGCCGAGGTCTGCTCGATCTATCTGCGCCGCGCCTCGGGCGACCTCGAACTGTTCGCCACCGAGGGTCTGGCCCCCGAGGCCGTCCACGTCACGCGGATGAAGCCCGGCGAGGGCCTGGTCGGCGAGACCATGCGCATCGGCCGGCCGCTGAACCTGTCGGACGCCCCCAACCACCCGGCCTTCGCCTACCGGCCGGAAACCGGCGAAGACCCGTATCACGCCTTCCTGGCCGTGCCGCTGTTGCGCGGCGGCCGCTCGATCGGGGTGCTGGTCGTCCAGAACCGCACCGAGCGGGTCTATGGCGAGGAGGAGGTCGAGGATCTGCAGATCATCGCCATGGTCCTGGCCGAGATGGTCAGCGCCGGCGACCTGTTGGGCCTGGACGAGCTGAAGGACGTCGAACTCGCCCCGCACAAGCCCGAGCGGCTGAAGGGCGCGCGATTCGCGGAAGGTCTCGCTTACGGCGTGGCGGTGCTGCACGAGCAGCCGGTGGCCCCCGAGCAGCTGCTGTCCGACGACGCCGCGGCCGAGGAGGTCAAGCTCAACGCCGCCGTCGAGGCCCTGCAGGGGCAGATCGACGAGATGCTGGAGGGCCAGCACGGCCTGGTCGGGGCCTCGTACGAGGTGCTCGAGACCTACCGGATGTTCGCCCACGACCGTGGCTGGAACCGCAGCCTGCAGGAGGCGGTGCGCTCGGGCCTGACCGCCGAGGCGGCGGTCGAGCGGGTGCGCTCCGAACACCGCGCCCGCCTGGGCCAGGCCCGCGACCCCTATCTGCGCGAGCGGCTGCACGATCTGGAGGACCTCAACGACCGGCTGCTGCGCCACCTGTCGGGCGACGGCCACGTCGCCCGGGTGCTGCCGGAGGACGCCATCCTCATCGCCCGCAACCTCGGCCCCGCCGACCTGCTGGAATACGACCGCACCAAGCTGAAGGGCATCCTGCTGGAGGAAGGCTCGGCCGCCAGTCACGCCGGCATCGTCGCCCGAGCCCTGGACATCCCCTGCGTCGGCCGCCTGCCAGGCCTGCGCGACCGGGTCAGCGAGGGCGATCCGGTGGTGGTCGACGCCGAGACCGCCGAGGCCTGGCTGCGGCCGCGGCCCGACGTGGTCAAGGCGCTGCGGGCGAGGATGGAGGTCCGCGCCCAGCGCAAGGCCGAGTTCGCCCGCCTGCGCGACACCCCCGCCTTCACCCGCGACGGGGCCAAGATCACCCTGCTGATGAACGCCGGCCTGGCGGTGGACCTCGACATCCTCGGCGAGACCGGGGCCGAGGGCATCGGCCTGTTCCGCACCGAGTTCCAGTTCATGGTCGCCGAGGAGATGCCCCGGCTCGAGGCCCAGACCCTGCTCTATGAGAAGGTGCTGGAGGCGGCCAACGGCATGCCGGTGACCTTCCGCACCCTGGATCTCGGCGGCGACAAGCTGCTGCCGTACATGGAGCTGGAGCGCGAGGACAATCCGGCCCTGGGCTGGCGCGCCATCCGCATGGGGCTGGATCGGCCGGCCCTGCTGCGCATGCAGATCCGCGCCCTGATCAAGGCCGCCAAGGGCCGCGAGCTGCAAATCATGTTCCCGCTGGTGGCCAATGTCGACGAATTCCGGGCCGCCCGGGCCTTCGTCGACCAGGAGGTGGCCTGGGCGCTGAAGCGCGGCCGCCCGGCGCCGGCCCGTCTGGACGTCGGGGCGATGATCGAGGCCCCCAGTCTGCTGTGGCATCTCGACGCGCTCTTGCCGATGACTGACTTCGTTTCGGTCGGCACCAATGATCTGATGCAGTACCTGTTCGCCGCCGATCGCGGCAATCCGCGGGTGTCGGACCGCTACGATCCGCTGTCGCCGGCCGCTCTGCGGGCCCTGAAGACCATCCAGCAGGCCTGCGCCGACACCGGCACGCCGGTGTCGGTGTGCGGCGAGATGGCGGGGCGTCCGCTGGAGGCTTTCGCCTTGGTGGCCTTGGGTTTCGACCGTTTGTCGATGCCGCCGGCCGGCATCGGACCGGTCAAGCAGATGGTGCTGTCCTGCGATCGTGAAGCCGCCCGGCGCAATGTCGAGGCCCTGCTCAAGGGTTCGGCCGGCAGCCTGCGCGGCGAGATCGAAACCTTGGCCCGCAAGCTCTATGTGGCGGTTTGATCTCATCGCGACTAGACAAGCTTGGCCTTCGCGAAATTGTATTTGACAGCTATCTCCGAAGCTACAATCAAGTATTAAGGGTTCTCGTGTCACACGGGGTGAGGCGTTCGCGCGTTGGCGCGGAAATTTAGGGATTTGGCTGGCCATGCCGCTGGACACGGGCAGGGTGACGCATCTGCATAGCGCTCCGGACGAGCCCACGACGCCCGCCGGCCCGCCGTCGATCGGCGATGGTCCCGACGTCGGATCCGCCCTGCGCACGGCCCGCCTGGCCCGCCACCTGACCCCGCGCGACGTCGCCGACTCCACCCGCATCCGCCAGAGCTATGTCGAGGCCATCGAGGAGATGCGCCTGGACGACCTGCCCTCGCGCCCGTTCACCGTCGGCTACATCCGCTCCTACGCCAAGTATCTGGGCCTCGACGGCGAGGCCGCCGTGTCGCGCTTCCGCGTCGAGAACCCCGACGACAACGACGCCCTGCGCGCCCCGGTCGGCGTGCGGCCCGAACGCGACCCGCGGCTGGGCCTGATCCTGATCGGCGGCTGCCTGATCGTCGCCGCCATCCTGCTGTGGAACGTCGCCCAACGGGCCATGGCCCAGATCGAGCGGCCCAGCCATGTCGAGCCGGCCCTGGCCCAGCAGGCGACCGGAACCCCCGCCGCCAACGGCGGGGCGGTGTCGCTCGGCGCGCCGCTGCCGGCCCCGGTCGAATCGACCACCCCCGCCCCCTATGTCACGCCCGGCCTGGCCGCCGCCGCCGCCAATGGCGGCTCGGCCGACGCCGCCGGCGCCGCACTGAAGGAGCGCCTGGCCTCGGAAGCGCGCGGCGAAGGCGTCATCGACGTCAGCCAAGCCCCGGTGCTGGGGACGCCGTTCCAGGCCAAGGGCCCGGTCCACGGCCCGCCGTCCGGCGAGGGCACGGGCGTCGTGCTGCAGGCCCGCAAGTCCGGCTGGCTGCTGGTGCACCGCCCCGACGGCTCGGTCTATTTCGCCAAGCTCCTGGTTCCCGGCGAAGCCTTCCGGGTGCCGGCCGTGGCCGGCCTGACGGCCGAGGTCTCCGACCCCACCGCCTTCGACGTCTTCACCCGCGGCGTGCTGACCGGCCGCCTGACCAGCGCCCAGACCACCCTGGCCAAGCTGACCCCGGCCCCGCCGGCGGCGCCGGCGCCGGCCGCTGCGGCGGTGTCCCCGCCGGCCCCCGCGCCGCCGGCGACCTAGGCGCTTTCCTCCTCGCTTCCATTCAGCCTCACTTCCATTCTTCAGCCCGCCTTCCTCGCCCTTGTGGCGAGGATCCAGGGTGGGGTCACCTCCGCCTTACCGGGTTCGGTGCGGTCTTTGCGGCTGAACGATGGGTCCTCGCCACAAGGGCGAGGAAGGCGGCGGTGGGGCGGAACCTCCATCCCTAACCTGATGGGCCGCAGCGCCACATCTCTTCAACCCCCCCCCGAAAACCTCGCGCGCCGCTCTTGGGAATTGGCCGCAAAAGCCTTAGGTTCGGTCCATGGCCGCTGACCACACCCACCTTCGTCCGTGGCGCTCGATCGAGCGCCGCAAGTCGCGCAAGATCCGTGTCGGTACGGTCGAGGTGGGCGGCGACGCGCCGATCACCGTCCAGTCGATGACCAACACCCTGACCAGCGACGCGGCCGCCACCCTGGAGCAGATCCGCCAGCTGGAGGAGGCCGGGGCCGACATCGTCCGGGTGTCCTGTCCCGATGTGGAGTCGACCGCCGCCTTCAAGACCATCGCCCGCGAGTCGCGCGTGCCGCTCGTCGCCGACATCCACTTCCACTACAAGCGCGGCATCGAGGCGGCCCAGGCCGGCGCCGCCTGCCTGCGGATCAATCCGGGCAATATCGGCTCGGCCGACCGGGTGCGCGACGTCATCCAGGCGGCCCGCGATCACGGCTGCTCGATGCGGATCGGCGTCAACGCCGGCTCCCTGGAGCGCGAGCTGCTGGAAAAATACGGCGAGCCGTGCCCCGACGCCATGGTCGAGAGCGCCCTCAACCACGCCCGCATCCTGCAGGATCACGACTTCCACGAGTTCAAGATCAGCGTGAAGGCGTCCGATCCGTTCATGACGGTGGCCGCCTATCACCAGCTGTCCGAGCGCATCGACTGCCCGCTGCATCTGGGCGTCACCGAGGCCGGGGCCCTGCGCACCGGCACGGTGAAGTCGTCGATCGGCATCGGCTCGATGCTATGGGCCGGCATCGGCGACACCATCCGCGTGTCGCTGGCCGCCGACCCGGTCGAGGAGATCAAGGTCGGCTTCGATATCTTGAAGTCGCTGGGCCTGCGCCACCGCGGCGTCAACATCATCGCCTGCCCGTCCTGCGCCCGGCAGGGCTTCAACGTCATCAAGACGGTGGAGGCGCTTGAAGCGCGCCTGGCCCACATCTCCCAGCCGATGTCGCTGTCGATCATCGGCTGCGTGGTCAACGGCCCCGGCGAGGCGCTGATGACCGACCTCGGCTTCACCGGCGGCGGGGCGGGCTCGGGCATGGTCTACATGGCCGGCAAGGCCGACCACAAGCAGTCCAACGACGGCATGATCGACCACATCGTCGAACTGGTCGAACAGCGCGCGGCGGAGCTGAAGGCGGCGGAAGCGTCGGAAGCGATCGCGGCGGAGTAGGGGGGCGGCGCACTCGCTGTCCTTTTATACACCGTCATTCTCGCCCTTGTGGCGAGAACCCCTGGTTCAGCCGCACGTGAAGCGCCAGCGGCGTGCGCGCGCACGCCGCCCCTCCCGCACCTGCGGTGGAGTGAGGGGTTCCCGCCACAAGGGCGGGAATGACGGACGCTTTTTGGGGGGATGGGCAGCGGGGAAGCGCTCTAAATCACCGCCCTAGACCGATCCTCCACCTCCGCCGACAGCGCGCTCCTCACCGTCAGCAGCCCCCGCTCCAGCGTCGCCCGGTCCGGGACCGCCCCCAGGCACAGTCGCAGGCCGCCGATCAGGCGGCCGTCGAGGATCGGCGACGACGGCGGGGTCAGTTCGACGCCGCCGCGCAGGGCGCGGCCGGCCACCTTCTCGGCCTCCAGCTCGCTCATCGGCAGCCACAGGTGCGGGCTGAAGGCGCAGGCCGGGGTCTCCAGGGCCGGGCCGAGGAGGGTGCGGGCCAGGGCCAGGCGCTGGCCCAGCTCGGCGCGGATCTCGGCGGCGATGGCGTCGGCCGCGCCGTCCTCGATCCACTGGGTGGCGATCAGGCCGCCGAAATTGGGCGGAGCATAGGACAGGGCGCGAACCACCCGCAGCAGGCGCTCCAGCTGCTCGACCGACGGGGCCATGACGAAACCGGCCCGCAGGCCCGGGGCCAGGGATTTCGACACCCCGGAGACATAGAAGGTCCGCTCGGGCGCCAGCACCGCCAGCGGCGTCGGCCCGCCCCCGTCCTCGTCCCGGGCGAAGACGGCGTAGATGTCGTCCTCGACGATCCACAGGTCGTGCTTGCGGGCGACGGCGACGATCTCGGCCCGCCGCGCCGCGCTCATGATCCGGCCGGTGGGGTTTTGCAGGGTGGGCAGCACCGACAGCACCCGCGCGCCGCCGGCGGCGGCGCGGTCGAGGGCCTCGGGCAGCAGGCCCTGCGCGTCCATGGCCACGCCGGTCAGCGACAGGCCCAGCTGCTCGGCCAGGGCCTTGACGCCGGGAAAGGTCGCCGCCTCGCACAGCAGGGTGTCGCCCGGCCGGCACAGGGTCGACAGGGTCAGGGCCAGGCCCTGCTGGGCTCCGGCGCAGCAGAGCAGCCGCGTCCAATCGGCGCCCTCCAGCCCGGCGCTGCGGGCCAGCCAGGCGGCCCCGGCCCGGCGCTGCGTCTCCAGCCCGGCCGACGGGGCGTAGGCGACATGCTCGGCCAGGTCGCCGCGCCGCCGCAGCCGCGCCAGGGTGTCGGAGATCCGCGCGGCGGCCGGGCCGGTGGGGGCGATGTTCTGGCTCAGATTGATGGCGCCGGCCGCGCTCGCCTCCGGCCCCCGCGCCGCGCCGCCGCCGGCCACGAAGCTGCCGCGGCCGACCTGGGCGACGACCAGGCCCTGACGCTCGGCCTCGACATAGGCGCGGGTGACGGTGCCCAGGCCCAGCTTCAGCCGGTGGGCCAGGTCGCGCTGCGGCGGCAGGCGGGCGCCCGGGGCCAGGGTCCCGGCGGCGATGTCGCGGCGCAGGGCGGCGACCAGGCGCTCATAGAGCGGGCCGGCGGCGTCGGCGAGGGTCGGGGTCCAGTCGGCCATGGCGGCTCCTGATAATTGTCACTAGTACAATATTGCCTTTGACTCCTATTTCAATCGAAATGATGAGTGTGACAATCTCGTTCCAAAGGGTTGTCTCATGACCGCCGATCTGCTGCTCGCCTTCGTCCTGTTCGCCTTCGCCACCGCCGGCACGCCGGGACCCAACAACATGATGCTGCTGGCCTCCGGCGCCAATTTCGGGGTGCGACGCACGGCGGCCCATATCCTCGGGATCAGCGCCGGCCTGGGCTTCATGGTGCTGGCCATGGGCTGGGGCCTGGGCGCGGTGTTCGCGGCCTTTCCGGTGCTCTACGCGATCCTCAAATGGGTCGGCGCGGCCTATCTGCTGTACCTGGCCTGGCATATCGCCACCGCCAAGGGTGGGCTGAAGCCGGGCGATCCCGAGGCCAAGCCGATGACCTTCTGGCAGGCCGCCGCCTTCCAGTGGGTCAATCCCAAGGCCTGGGCCATGGCCCTGACCGCCGTCACCACCTACGCGCCGCACCAGGGCTATTACGGCC
>JAQGIN010000035.1 GCA_028291125.1 Caulobacter sp. | reverse complement strand
GGTCATCAAGACCTGACCTTGCAGCCGCCGCCCGTCGAACGGCGAATTCTTCGATTTCGACAGCAGCTTGGCCGCGTCGATGATCACCGGGGCGTCGAGGTCGCACAGCACCAGGTCGGCCGGGGCTCCGGGGGCGATGCGGCCGGCCCGCAGGCCCAGCAGGGCGGCGGGGGCCAGGGTGACGGCGCGGATCAGGTCGACCAGCGGCACGCGCTGGTCGTGATAGAGGCTGAGCAGGGCCGGCAGCAGGGTCTCCAGACCCACGGCGCCGGGCATGGCCTCGTCATAGGGCAGGCGCTTGTCCTCGGCCGGAGCCGGGGCGTGGGCGGAAACCACGATGTCGATCAGGCCGCTGGCCAGGGCCTCGATCAGCGCCTGGCGGTCGTCCTCGCCGCGCAGCGGCGGGTTGAGCTTGGCGAAGCTGCGATAGTCGCCGATGTCGAGCTCGTTGAACGACAGGTGGTTGATCGACACGCTGGCGTGGATCCTCAGACCCTTCTGCTTGGCGCGGGCCAGGGTCTCCAGCGCTCCGGCGCTGGTGATCTGGTCGACCAGCAGCCGGCCGCCGGTGGCTTCCAGCAGGGCGACGTCGCGCTCCAGCATGATCCGCTCGGCCATCGGCGAGATGGCGGGCAGGCCCATGCGGCCGGCGAACTCGCCGGTGATCGCCGCCCCGCCCTTGGCCAGCCAGGGATCCATCGGCCGGTGGGCCAGCAGCACGTCGAAGCCCCGCGCATAGGTCAGCACCCGCTGCATGACCTTGGAGTCGACGATTGGCTGGTCGCCGTCGGTGATGTAGACGCAGCCGGCCTCGCGCATCAGGCCGATCTCGGCCATCCGCTCGCCGGCCAGGCCCTTGGTGGCGGCCCCGGCGGCGTAGACCCGGGCGCTGTCGATGTCGCGGGCTCGGCGCAGGATGAAGTCGACCACCGACGGGTCGTCGACGGCCGGATCGGTGTCGGGCTGGACGACGATCGAGGTGACGCCGCCGGCCGCCGCGGCCCGCGCGGCGCTGGCCAGGGTCTCCTTGGTCTCGGCCCCGGGCTCGCCGGTCTTGACGCGCAGGTCGATCAGGCCGGGGGCCAGCAGGGCCCCGCCGCAGTCGACGACGCGGACGCCCTTGGTCAGCTTGCCAAAATCGCGGCCCTTGGCGACGTCGGCGATCACCCCTTCGGAGACGATCACCCCGCCGGGGCCGTCATAGCCGCTCTCGGGATCGACCAGGCGGGCGTTGGTGAAGGCCGTGGGCTGGGCGGCGCTCATCGGCCGTGCTCCTCGAGCCGATGGGCCAGGGCGGTCAGCACCGCCATGCGGGCGGCGACGCCCATCTCGACCTGGTCCTGGATCAGGCTGATCTCGGGATCGTCGGCGACGTCGGAATCGATCTCCACCCCGCGGTTCATCGGTCCCGGATGCATGACCCGGGCCTTGGGGGCGGCGCATTTCAGCTTGTCGCGGTCGAGGCCGTAGAAGCGGAAATATTCGCGGGTCGAAGGCACGAAGGCCCCCTGCATCCGCTCCAGCTGCAGGCGCAGCATCATCACCACGTCGACCCCAGCCAGGCCGGCCTTCATGTCGTGATGGACGGTGACGCCCCAGCGCTCGGCCTGGCTGGGCATCAGGGTCGGTGGTCCAACGAGCCGCACGCTGGCGCCAAGCGTGTGCAGCAGGGCGACATTGGAGCGCGCCACGCGGCTGTGCAGCACGTCGCCGCAGATCGCCACGGTCAGGCCCGACACCCGGCCGAAGGCGCGGCGGATCGACAGGGCGTCGAGCACCGCCTGGGTCGGGTGTTCGTGTTGGCCGTCGCCGGCGTTGATGACGCTGCCGCTGACCTTCTGGCTGAGCAGGCTGGCCGCCCCCGACGAGGCGTGGCGCACCACCAGCAGGTCGGGGCGCATGGCGTTGAGGGTGACGGCGGTGTCGATCAGGGTCTCGCCCTTGGTGATCGACGAGGTGCGCGGGCTCATATTGACCACGTCGGCGCCCAGCCGCTTGCCGGCGATCTCGAACGAGCTCTGGGTGCGGGTGCTGTTCTCGAAGAACAGGTTCATCAGGGTGCGGCCCTTGAGGATGTCCAGGGTCCGCGTGGTGCGCCGGTTGAAGGCCACGAAGGCGTCGGCCAGGTCCAGAAGCTGGGTGGCCTGTGGGGCGTTGAGGTCGCCGGCCGACAGGAAATGGCGTCTGGGAAAGGAAAAGCTGCGCTGCAGGATCGCGTCGATCCCGGCGGTCGTCGGTTCAGGGGCGTTCGCCGTCATAAAGCGGTGTCATAGGCGGGTTTGGCGGGGGAGGGAAGGGTTCAACACCGTAGCCCCTCACCCTCCCAGGCTTCGCCTGGGCCCCTCCCTCTCCCTATGGGAGTGGTGTTGCTTCCCTGATCCCCCGCATCCGCTCCAGCGCCCCTTGCAGGATCCAGGCGGCGGCCATCTTGTCGACCACCTCGGCGCGGCGCTTGCGGTTGACGTCGTGCTCCTCGATCAGCACCCGGGTGACGGCGGCGGTCGACAGTCGCTCGTCCCAGAAGGTGATCGGCAGGTCGGGGCGCAGGCGCAGCAGGTTGCGGCCAAACGCGCGGTTGCTCTGGCAGCGGGCGCCCTCGGTGCCGTCCATGTTCATCGGCAGGCCGATGACGATCCCCACCGCCTTGCGGCTGTCCATCAGCTTGAACAGCACCTCGGCGTCGTCGGTGAACTTGGTCTTGCGGACCAGGGCCAGCGGGCTGGCGACGGTGAGGGTGACGTCGGAGACCGCCACGCCCAAGGTCTTCTCGCCCGGATCCAGCCCGACCACGGGCTTGTAGTCGGGGATGGCGGCGGCGAAGTCGGCGATGTCGAGAACGGGCATGGGCCACCTTTACGGCGTCCGGACGGGCTTGTCGAAGCCGCGCCGCTTGAAACCAAGCCCCCGGACCGCTAACCCACGCCTTCGAATTCAGGAGACACCCATGGCCATCGACGCCGCGACCGTCCGCAAGGTCGCCCGGCTCGCCCGCATCGCCGAACCCGAGGCGCGCATCGAAGCGCTGGCCCAGGAGCTCAACGGCATCATGCAGTGGATCGAGCAACTCGCCGAGGTCGACACCGACGGGGTCGAGCCGATGACCTCGGCCGTGGCCGCCACCCTGCCGCTGCGCGACGACGTGGTGACCATGGGCGGCGACGCCAGCCTGGTCACCGCCAACGCCCCCAAGTCCCTGGACGGCTTCTTCGTCGTCCCGAAGGTGGTCGAATAATGAGCGCCCTAACCTCCCTGACCCTGAAGGCCGCCCTCGACGGCCTGAAAGCCAAGTCGTTCTCGGCCGTCGAGCTGACCCAGGCCCATATCGACGCGGTCGAGGCGGCGCGGCCGCTGAACGCCTTCCTGCTCGAGACGCCGGTCAAGGCGCTGGAGATGGCCGTGCTGTCGGACGCCCGCTACGCGACCGGAACCGCCGGCCCGCTGGACGGCGCGCCGCTGGGCATCAAGGACCTGTTCGCCACCCAGGGCGTGCGCACCACCGCCGCCTCGAAGATCCTCGATCCGTTCGTGCCGCCGTACGAATCCACCGTCACCAGCCAGCTGTGGCGCGACGGGGCGGTGATGCTGGGCAAGCTCAATCTCGACGAGTTCGCCATGGGCTCGTCGAACGAGACCAGCGCCTTTGGCCCGGTGATCAATCCGTGGCGCAAGGGCGGCTCCAACCAGGCCCTGACGCCGGGCGGCTCGTCGGGCGGCTCGGCCGCCGCGGTCGCCGCCGACCTCTGCCTGGGCGCGACGGCCACCGACACCGGCGGCTCGATCCGCCAGCCGGCCGCCTTCACCGGCACGGTCGGCATCAAGCCGACCTATGGCCGCTGCTCGCGCTGGGGCGTGGTGGCCTTCGCCAGCTCGCTGGACCAGGCCGGGCCGATCGCCAAGACCGTCGAGGACGCGGCCATCCTGCTGACCTCGATGGCCGGCCACGACCCCAAGGACTCCACCAGCCTGAACGTCGAGGTCCCGGACTTCGCGGCCTTCGTCGGCAATTCGGTGAAGGGCCTGCGCATCGGCGTGCCCAAGGAATACCGCGTCGACGGCATGCCGCCCGAGATCGAGAAGCTGTGGGCCGATGGCGTCGCCTGGCTGAAGGAGGCCGGCTGCGAGATCGTCGAGGTCAGCTTGCCGCACACCAAATACGCCCTGCCGGCCTATTACATCGTCGCCCCGGCCGAGGCCTCGTCGAACCTGGCCCGGTACGATGGCATGCGCTACGGCCGGCGGGCCCAGGGCGGCAATCTGACCGAGGTCTACGAGAACACCCGGGCCGAGGGTTTCGGCGACGAGGTCAAGCGCCGCATCCTGATCGGCACCTATGTGCTCAGCGCCGGCTATTACGACGCCTACTACCTCAAGGCCCAGAAGGTGCGGCGCAAGATCGCCGACGACTTCGACCGCGCCTGGGAGCGTTGCGACGCCCTGCTGACCCCGACCGCGCCCAGCGCCGCCTTCGGCCTGGGCGAGAACACCAACGACCCGATCGCCATGTACCTCAACGACGTGTTTACGGTGACCACCAACCTGGCCGGCCTGCCGTCGATGAGCGTGCCGGCCGGGCTCGACGCCAACGGCCTGCCGCTGGGCCTGCAGATCATCGGCCGCGCCCTGGACGAGGGCACGGTGTTCTCGGTGGCGGGGGCGCTGGAGAAGGCGGCCGGCTTCCGAAGCAAGGCCGACAAGTGGTGGTAGGCCGCTAGCAGCTTCGACAACGAAAAAGGGCGGCTCCGAGGAGCCGCCCTTCTTTTTGCCTACAGCCTTACATCGGGCTGGTCGGATCCGGCGTCGGGGTGGGAGTCGGGGCCGGGACCACGGCGGTCGGGGCCGGGATGCTCACCGGCGGGGCGGGAGCCGCCGCCACCGGCGCGGGGGCGGGGGCCGGAACCACGGCGCTGACATTGCTCGAGGCCGAGCTGGCGTCAGGTGTCGAGGCGCGGGGCGCCGGGCGCGCCGTGGCCACGCGGCGGGCGGGCGCCGTCGTGGCGCG
>JAQGIN010000533.1 GCA_028291125.1 Caulobacter sp. | reverse complement strand
TGACAGACAATGCCGCTGGAGGACGAGTTTCGACCGGACTCGGAAACGTGACGGGGTCGACCATGGAATTATGGCCGAATAGAAGCAAGCCTCGCCGCCACGCCGGCCAGACCGGGCGGTCGCGAAGCCGCCTCTCATAGCCGCGCCGCCCCCGGGCGGCAACGGGTTTGTGCCGCGTCAAACCAGCCCTAGGGCTTCGAAGATCGGCAGCCGTTTCGCCGCGAAAACCTCGGCCTGAATGACGCATTCCGCCACATTTTCCTCGATCGTGGCCAGCGGCTGGCCGTCCTTGACGATCGACTGGCCTTGCTTGAACAGGCCGGCGCCAAGTTGCGCCCCCCAGTCCTTGGGCTGCGATTTGGGGGTCTGCTGGCGCGCGGCGAGGAACAGCTGCTCGAAGCGCTGCACGCCGATCCCACCGCCGGTGAGCGGGCTGACCAGAAAGTCGATGTCGGGGCTGGAGCGGGCGCGGTCCGCGAGGACGGCGTTCAGCCGCGCCGTCGTCTTGCGGGCGGCGTTGACGACCGACTCCGGCTGCAGCGGCGCCGCCGCCGACATCGCGGTCAGGATGGTCAAGGCGGCGGTCAGCTGCAACAGACCGGTCGCGGCGGGGCCGACCGCCTGTTCGATGTCGGCCAGGCTGTGCGGCTTGTGATCGGCCAGGCGGTCGAGGATCGGCCCATAGACGTGTTCGTGCAGGCCAACCTCGCCCTGCAAGCCGGTCACCTTGGTCGCGACCTGATCGCGCGGCGCGATCAGGGCGAACCTCTGACTCCGCAGCAGATCGGCCTGCTCGTGTGGCAACAGGCGCCGCGGCCCCTTGACCCAGATATCTCGGCGAAACTGCTGCATGACGATGTAGTCGCGTACTGTCTCGCGCAGGGTGGAATTGGGGATGGCGTTGAACAGCGCGATCTGTTCGGGCGTCATGTTAACGGCGTCGTGCCCCTCCAAGAAGTTCGCGGAGGCGACGTAGGAGACCTTCGCGGGCTCCAGCCAGTCGACCATGTCGGCGAAGTACATCGGCCGCCAGTCACGGTTCATGTATTCGTGAGCCAGGTAGCGGCGGTCGTGGGTCTTCATGCCCTTCAGCCGGTCGGCGACCTGCGGGCTGACGCGGCTATAGACCGGATTGACCGCCACCAGCGCCTCGGCGAACTCCAGCGCGGCGTCGATGCGGCCGGCGACGCCGACGCCCGGCGCGCCCATGATGTCGGCATGCTGCTTGATCAGATGGCGCAGCGGCGCGGCTTGGGACCAACCTGGGAGCGTGTTGTAGCTAATATAGAACACGCCGCCGACCTTGAGCTTGCGGCGCACGAAGTCGACGATCACCGCCCGGTTCTCGTCCGAGATCCAGGTCCAGATGCCGTGCACGCCGATATAGTCGAAGTCAGGCAAATCGTCGCGGGCGCAGAACTCGGCGAAGGCCTGGTCGAACAGGCGGGCGTCGATTCCGGCCCGAGCCGCCATGTCCTGGGCGAAGCCGGCTTGGGCCGGGTTGAAGTCGGTGCCCCACCACTGCACCCCCGGATTGGCCGCCGCGTGCATGATCGCCGACAGGCCTTGGCCAAAGCCCAGTTCGCAGGCGTGAGTCACTTCGGGCGGCCGCACGCCGGCCCCGATCAGGGCCAAGCGGGCGCGTAAGGGATTGAGTTCGTTATAGTAGCCGAAGGTGTAGTCGACGTCGGTGACATAGCCCGCGTTCCACGACATGCGCCTGATATTCTCCCCAACGTTGCGCCGGAACTCTAGCCCGAGGCCGAAGCGGATAGAAAGACGCCGTGTGGTTTGAAACCCCTGTCCGAGACCCAAGGGCTCGCCTGACACGGCCGGCGCGTCGCCGGCCAACCTCGGCGTACAGCATTAACCGGTGCAGCAAACTCCAAATACGCAAACCTTGAACCCTCGGGGATTTTCCGCTATAGGTTCCGTGACGTTTTCGTGGCCGACGCCCTCACGCCCAGCTTTTCCTTGGGCGCCGGCCCTCAACCAAGGTTAACAGACAATGTACGGCAACCCCCAACGCCGCAACGCTGTCGAGGTGCAGGATCTGCGCCGTGAAGGCGGCCGCTGGCTGAAGGAACAGCGCGAGGCCATCGGCCTTTCGCAGCGTCAGCTCGCCGCCAAGGTCGGTGCCGACTACTACACCTTCATCTCCCAGCTCGAGACCGGCCGCGGCCGCATCCCGCCCGACCGCTATCGCGACTGGGCCATGGCCCTGGAAGTGCCGGAACGCACCTTCGTGCGCGAGTTGCTGCGGTTCTACGACCCGATCACCTACGAAATCCTGTTCGTCGAACAGTAGGTGGGCTATAGACGGGCCCGCGGGGTCGGGTTAGTGACGAAATCCGTGGTTAAGCTCTGTTAACCGCCGCTCGCTAAGAGAGACTGCGCTAGACGTTCCGGAGATAGACTCGCCGCATGGCCGCTCAGATCGTTTCCTTCTTCCAGCGCACGCCTCGATTCGTCCGGGGGCCGTCCGACTGGGCCCAACAGGAAATCGCCGAGTTCTATCGGGTCGAGAGCGCGCTGATCCGGGCCGGCCTGCGAGTCGGCACCGATCGCGGCGTCACCGATGAAGGCGATCCCTGGTTCATCTTCTTCCGCGCCGACGACGGCGAGGTGGTCATCCACTTCGCCCGCATCGACGGCGAATATCTGATCGCCGGCCCCGCCTACGAGGAAGTGGCCCGCGGCATCGACTTCACCGCCCTGGTCCGCAACATGATCGCCCGCCACCCGCTGGTGCGGCCGCAGGGCAAGCGCGACAACATCTTCCTGCACCCGGCGGCCCTGCTGGTGGCCGTGGTCGGCACCGCCTTCTTCAAGTCCGGCGAAGCCAAGGCCATGGAAGAGGGCCGCGGCGAACCGCGCCGCCCCGTGCACGCCTTCGGCTCGGCCACCGCCGCCCTGTCCGCGGTGTCGGTGACCCCGTCCGCCGCCTCGGTGCAGATCCCGGCCAGCCAGGCGGTGACCGTTCTGGCCGCCGCCATGATGGCGCTGGAAATCCGCATCGACGCCCGCGACGCCATGGCGACCAGCAGCGCGGCGATCCGCGCCGCCGCCCTGAACCTGGACTTCAGCGGTTCCGAATCGCTGCTGGGCTCCTCGATGCCGGCTCGCGCCCCGATGGCCCCGCAGACCCATGTCGACCTCGCCACCGCCAAGCAGGTCTCGGCCCTGCTGTCGCTGGTCGCCCTGCTCGACACCCTGCCCAGCGCGCACGATCTCGGCGTTCCCGATGCGCCCGCCCAGCTGGCCAGCCTCGCCGCGAACAATGACGGATCGCCGACCACCGCGGCCGCGCCCGATCTCGGCCTGGCCGACGCCGGCGGCCATTGGCTGCTCGACATCCGCCTGAACGCCGGCGGCCTGCCGGCCGTCGAGGCCGTGCAGCTGGTGCGCGAACTGGCCGGCGAGCAGACCTATCAGAAGATCGCCGTCGTCCAGATGGCCAAGCTGCCCGACGTGCTGGCCGACATCATCGCCCGCGGCGAGCACATCAACGCCAGCGGCCCCGACGCCGTGGTCCAACCGACGGCCCCGACGCCGGTCGAGTCCACCGGCGAGCTCACCCCCGCGCCCGCGTTCGACCACGAAGCCTCGGGCGACGCCGGCGCGCCGACGACCGTCGCGCCGATCCCGGTCGTTCCCACGC
This sequence comes from Caulobacter sp., assembly GCA_028291125.1. Lineage (GTDB taxonomy): Bacteria > Pseudomonadota > Alphaproteobacteria > Caulobacterales > Caulobacteraceae > Caulobacter. The sequence continues at coordinate 367 of JAQGIN010000533.1, read as the reverse complement.
CGACCCCGGCGCCGGCCACGCCGCTCTTTTCCTCGACCGAGCTGGTCAAGCAATTCGTCAGCTATTTCGTCGAACACACCGTCAGCATCGATCTGGTGGTGGTCGGGTCGACCATCGTCATGTTCGACAGCCGCGTGATGCACGACATCGGCGCGGTGCAGCACCTCGACAGCCTGACGTTCAATTTCGCCGACGGCAGTTCGATCAGCCTGGTCGGCGAGCACTCGGCCCTGTTCCCCGGCGCCTGGCTGGGCTAGGTCGTCCGGGGCCGCGTGCGCGCCCGATAGCAAGGACCGACCTTGAGGCCCGTTCGATTCGATCTGGCGATCCGTGCTGGCATGGAGTCCACGCCCCCCGCCGCTGAACC
>JAQGIN010000414.1 GCA_028291125.1 Caulobacter sp. | reverse complement strand
GCGAGCTGGCCCAGCGGCCGATCGCCAAGACCCTGTGGGTCTCGGCCCGGCGCGGCGTCTGGGTGTTCCCGAAATATCTGAACGGCAAGCCGTCGGACAAGTCGGTGATGCCGGCCTGGATGCCGCGTGGCCTGGGCCTGGCCATCGCCCGCGGCGTGGTCAAGAAAACCATCGGCAGGATGGAGGACTACGGCCTGCCCAAGCCCGACCATCAGCCGCTGGAGGCCCACCCCTCGGTGTCGGGCGAGTTCCTTACCCGGGCCGGCTGCGGCGACATCCGGTTCAAGCCGGCGATCGCGGCGCTGGAAGGCCAGGCGGTGCGGTTCGCCGACGGCTCGGTCGAGCCGGTCGACGTCATCGTCTTCGCCACCGGCTACAAGATCAGCTTCCCGTTCTTCGACGATCCGGCCCTGCTCCCGGGTCCCGACCACCGCTTCCCTCTGTTCAAGCGGATGATGCGGCCCGACATCCCCAACCTGTTCTTCATGGGCCTGGCCCAACCGCTGCCGACCCTGGTCAATTTCGCCGAGCAGCAGGCCAAGCTGGCGGCCGCCTATCTGGCCGGCCGCTACCGTCCGCCGCCGGCGGCGCAGATGGACAAGATCACCGCCAAGGACGAGGCCCGCCATCTGGGCCAGTTCTACGCCTCGGCCCGCCACACCATCCAGATCGACTTCAACGTCTATTGCGCCGATCTCAAGCGCGAGATCGCCCGCGGCGCCAAGCGGGCGCGGGCGGCCAGCGGCGTCCTGCCGGTCGCCGCGCGGGCTCCGACAGCGGCGCGGGCCTTGCCCCGGGCGGCGGAATGAGGCTGAAATCGTGACGGGGCGTCACCATCGCCCGGTCTGAGTCGCGTCCGATGACCAATATCGCCTATCTCCCCGTCCGCAACACGGCCGGCAAGCGCGAGCGCACCAAGGTCGCCAACCGCCAGGCCATCCTCGACGCGGCCCGCGAGGTGTTCGGCGAACTAGGCTACGAGACCGCCACCGTGCGCGACATCATCCGCCGCACCGGCCTCGCCTCGGGCACCTTCTACAACTACTATCGGTCCAAGGAGGAGGTGTTCGACGCCCTGGCCGACGACGGCGCGCGGCGGTTCCGTCCGATCCTGCGGGCCCAGTTCGAACAGGCCGCCGACTTCGAGTCGTTCCTGCGCGGCGCGATCCAGGCCTATTTCGACTTCCTGGCCAAGGAGCACGAGAGCTGGCGGATGAACCGCCCGGCCGGCGAGACCTTCCCCCACGCCCGCTCGACGCCCGAGGTGGTGGCGGTGTTCGACGAGGTGCGCGAGGCCTTCGACAAGGTGCTGGAGCGCGAGCACGCCCCCAAGGTCGATCTCGACTATCTGACCGCCGCCTGCATCGCCGTGGCCCGCGAGGTCGGCGACAAGATGCTGGAGCGGCGACCGGTCGACACCCAGGCCGCCACCGACTTCGCGGTGAAACTGATCCTCGGCGGCCTGCCCGCCCTGCCCCGCCTTTGACACCGGACCCATCATGGCCGACGCCCAGAAACTGATCCTGAAGACGATCCTGTCGCTGCCCAGCCCGGTGCTGCGGGCGATGGCGGGGGGCGGGGTGGTCTATCGCGGCGGCCGCACCCTGGATCCGCGCTTCCAGTACCTGGCCCACGCCGGGGCGCGGCTGCCGCCGGTCGCCGGCCTGTCGCCGGAGGACGTCCGGGCCGGCAGCGCCCGCGGCCTGGCGGCGGTGGCGGGGCCGGTGGAGCCCGGCGTCGGGCTCGAGGCCGTGTCGATCGAGGCGCCGCAGGGCCCGATCCGCGCCCGCCTCTACCGCCCCGACGACCAGGATCCGGCCGCGCCGCTGCTGGTCTACGCCCATTTCGGCGGCGGGGTGGTCGGCGATCTGGAGACCTGCCACGCCTTCTGCTCGATCCTGGCGCGGATCGTCCGCTGCCCGGTGCTGTCGGTCGACTATCGCCTGGCCCCCGAGCACCGCTTCCCGGCCGGCCTCGACGACGTGACGGCGGCCTATCTGTGGGCCCGCGACAACGCCGAGCGCTACGGGGCCCCGGCCGGGGTGGCGGCGATCGGCGGCGACTCGATGGGCGGCAATTTCGCCGCCGTCATCGCCCAGGAGATGAAGCGCCGGGGCGAGCCGCAGCCGGCCCTGCAGCTGCTGATCTATCCCGCCGTCGACGTCGCCAGCGAAACGGCGTCGATGGACGTCTACGCCGACTCCTATCCGCTCAGCCGCGCGCTGATGGAGTGGTTCATGGCCCATTACATGGGTCCCGACGCCAATCCGGCCGATCCGCGGCTGTCGCCGAACAAGGCCAAGAGCCTGACGGGCCTGGCTCCGGCCGTGGTCATCACCGCCGGCTTCGATCCGCTGGTCGACCAGGGCGAGGCCTACGCCAAGCGCCTGAAGGCGGCCGGCGTGGCCACGACCTATCGCTGCCACGACGGCCTGGCCCACGGCTTCGTGGCCTTCACCGGGGCGATACCGGCCGCCGACGCCGCCTGCCGCGAGGTCGCGGCGCTGGTGCGGGCGGCCTACGACGCGCGGGCGGGTTAGGCTGGATCGACATTCAGGACTTTGACGATGCTGAGCCTAATTTTATGACCCGTCATTCCCGCCCTTGTGGCGGCAACCCCTGGTTCAGCTGACCCGTGAGGCGCAAGCGGACCGCCAGCGGTCCGCCCCTCCCGCACCTGCGGCGGAAAGAGGGGTTCCCGCCACAAGGGCGGGAATGACGGAGAAAAAAGGAGGGCGGCTGACTGAATATCGATCCGTCCTAAGCGACTATGGAAGAAGGGAGGCATCCAGTGGTCCGTGACAAAGCTCCCGACCGCATGCGCGCCCTCGTGGTCGAAACCCTCGCCCCCGACTTCGCCGGTTGCGCGGTGCGCGAGGTGGCCACCCCGACGCCCGGCCCGGGCGAGGCGCGGATCCGGGTGCGGGCGGCCAGCGTCAATTTCCCCGACCTGCTGATGACCCGGGGCGACTACCAGTTCAAGCCGCCCCCGCCCTTCACCCCCGGCCTCGACGTCGCCGGCGAGGTCGAGGCCTTGGGCGAGGGCGTCACGGGATGGGCGATCGGCGACGCCGTGGTCGGCGGGGCGCGGCTGGGCGGCTTCGCCGAATTCGCCGTGCTGCCGGCCCAGGCTCTGCGGCCCAAGCCGGCGCGGCTGTCGTTCGCGCAAGCCGCCGCCTATGGCGCGGCCTATCTCACCGCCTATGTCGCCCTGGTGCGGCGGGCGGCCCTGCAGCCCGGGGAATGGCTGCTGGTGCACGGCGCGGCCGGCGGGGTGGGCCTGGCCGCCGTCGATCTCGGCAAGGTCCTGGGGGCGCGGGTGATCGCCGCCTCGGCTTCCGACGCCAAGCTGGCGGCGATCGACGCGGCCTATGCTCCCGAGGCTCTGATCAACGTCACCGGCGGCTTCCGCGACCAGGTCAAGGCCCTGACCGGCGGCCGCGGGGCCGACGTCGTCTATGACCCGGTCGGCGGCGACGTGTTCGACGAGAGCGTGCGCTGCATCGCCTTCGACGGCCGCCTGCTGGCGGTGGGCTTCGCCTCGGGCCGCATTCCGACGCTGTCGGTCAATCTCGCCCTGATCAAGGGCTTCTCGCTGATGGGGGTGCGGGCCGGCGAATATGGCCGCCAGTTTCCCGACAGGGGGCGCGAAAACCTCGACGCCGTCTGGCGGATGGCCGACCAAGGCCTTATCCGTCCAAGGGTCCATGCGCAGCTGCCGCTGGCCGACTGGCGCGAGGCCTTCGGCCTGCTGGCCGGCCGCCAGGTAGTCGGCAAGGCGGTCCTTCGGCCCGATCTGTGAGCCGACTCGGTTGACACGCCCGCCCCGTTCCCTTATCCACCGCCCCTCATTCGCGGGACCCGCTTGGCTCCGCGTCCACGATTTATATTCGGAGCCACCTCGTGAAGCGGACATTCCAGCCGTCGAAGCTCGTGCGAGCCCGCCGCCACGGCTACCGCACGCGCATGGCCACCAAGAACGGCCAAAAGATCGTCGCGCGTCGTCGCGCCAAGGGCCGCAAGCGCCTGACGGCCTAGGAGCGGATATCCTCCGCTTCCTTCCCGCCCTGGCGGGAAACCAGACCATGACCAAAGCCGCCCGTTCCCAGAACCAGGCCCACAGCCTGCGCCGGAAGAGGCGGCTTTTTTCATGACCGCGACCCTGACCGCCGCGCCCCTCGCCGCCGCGAATGTCAAGATCGAGCGCCTGAAGATCCGCGCCGACTTCCTCCGCGCCGCCAAGGCCCAGGCCCTGTCGCGCGGCGCGGTGTTCATCCAGCTGCGCCCGCGCGGCGACGACGACAGCCGCATCCGGGCCGGATTCACCGCCACCAAGAAGATCGGCGGCTCGGTGGAGCGCAATCGCGCCAAACGCCGCCTGCGCGAGGCGGCCCGATTGCTGCTACCTCTTCATGGCCGGCCGTCTTGCGACTATGTGTTCATCGCGCGCGGCGGCACGCGGGCCCGTCCCTGGGCGCGTTTGCTTGACGATGTGAAAACCGCGCTGATAAGCCTCGCCGCTGAACTCGACCGCG
>JAQGIN010000375.1 GCA_028291125.1 Caulobacter sp. | reverse complement strand
CTCGGCGGCCAGCATGTCCACCTGCCGCACGCGGTAGGGAAGGCCCATCTCCTCCAGCACCCAGACGACCCGGATCGATCGCGAGGTCTGTCCGCCCCAAACGGTGATCATGCGCCGGCCCTTTCCTTGTGTGACCGAGGGACCATAGCGGACCTTATATGACCCTGGCGCTCCAGGCATACGCTGAGCTTAGCTTCAGCAAGGTCTCCTTCCACCCCATGCCGCCGTCTGGGCCGTCCGCCGCCGCGGCGAGGATTCGCCAAAGATCGAAGTCGGACCTTGGTGGGATCCGCTTCAGCGGCAGGTCTCAATCCGTAGTGCGGCGCGCGATATGATCTAAGTGGAGGCTCGTTCCACCAGTTCATAGGTTTCGAGGCTGTCGACGGGGTGAGCGCCTCCAGATCCCCGTTGCAAGGCGAGCAAAAGCAGATCGAGCGCGCGGGCGGTCATCTGGCCGATCGGCTGGCGCACCGTGGTCAAGGCTGGCCAGACGCGCGTGGCGAGCAGGGTGTCGTCGAAACCCGTCACGGCGAGGTCACGGGGAAGCGACAGGCCACGCCGGTGCGCCGCCCAAAGGGCGGCGGCGGCCATGTCGTCATTGGCCGCGACGATCGCGTCGGGCGGAGCGTCCAGACCCAGCAGCCGCTCGGCGGCCTCCAGACCCGAGGCGAAGGTGAAACGTCCGTCGATAACGAGGTCGGCCATCAGGGGCATGCCGTGCGCCTCCAGGGCGTCCCGACACCCCCTGAGGCGCTCGACGCTGTCGGAGTGATCCTGAGGACCTGAAATGATCGCGATGCGGCGCCGTCCCTTGGCGATCAGCAGTTCGGTTATGGCGCGCGACGCGGCGCGGTTGTCGATGCGGACGGTGAACATGTCGGGCAGCGGCGCGGCCGTGGCGATCGCGGCGGCCGCCATGTTCAGGGCCAGGAATTGCGCCGAACCGCTCAGGGCCAGGTCGAACGGCGGCAGCACCAGCAGCGCGTCGGCGCCCGCCCTTTGCAGGGCCCGGGCGGTGTCGAGCGCGTCCTGGGGCGAGGCGACCTTGCGCGCCATCAGTTGAAGCCCCCGCTCGGCGCTGGCCACGGCGGCGGCCGCCAGGGTGGCGTCGATGAACATGCTGTCGACGCCGGCGTACAGCAGGCCGACCCGGGTCGGGGTCGCGCCGACCAGCCGGCGAGCCGCTGAGTTGGGGACGTAGCCGAGCGCGTCGATGGCGGCCAGCACCCGGTCGCGGGTGTCGCGGCTGAACTTGCCGGTGTTGTTGAAGACGTTCGACACCGTCATGGCCGAGACGCCGGCCTGGGCCGCCACCGCCTTGATCGTGACCCTGGCGCTGGGGGCCGGTCGGGGGCGCTGCATCGCAATCTCTCTCGAACACCGCTTGAGGTTTAACGATAAACCCAGCAACGCTTCGGCGCGACCTCATTTGGTCCCGTCAGAAAACTTGGCCCAGAGACCGCATGAACACCTCCGCCGCAGCGACCTCGACCGACGCGACCTCGCCCGCGAAGAACCACTACGTCATCCTCGACGGGCTGCGCGGCGTGGCGGCCCTGATGGTGGTCGTCTTCCATCTGTTCGAGGCCTATTCCGGGGGCGATCCCAAGCGGCAGATCATCAATCACGGCTATCTGGCGGTGGACTTCTTCTTCCTGCTGTCAGGCTTTGTGGTCGCCTATGCCTACGACGATCGCTGGGGGAAGATGAGCCAATGGGAGTTTTACAAGCGCCGTCTGGTCCGGTTGCAGCCGATGATCATCGCGGGCGGTCTGGTCGGCGCCGCCCTCCTCGCCTTCCAGCACTTTTCGATCTTTCCCAAGCTTCCGGCCGCATCGGCTTGGCAGGTCGTGGGCGTGATGCTGCTCGGCTTCGTGATGATTCCGCTGCCGAAATCGGCGGACCTTCGCGGCTGGGACGAGATCTATCCGCTGAATGGTCCGCAGTGGTCGCTGTTCTACGAATACATCGCCAACATCCTCTACGCGGTCGGCATGCGGAAGCTGTCGAACCGCGCGCTCGGCGTCTTCGTCGCGCTGGCCGGCCTGGCGTTGGTCCACCTACTGGTGTTCGGCGCGCGGGGCGACCTGATCGGCGGCTGGGCGCTGGACGCCAACGGCGTAAGGATCGGCCTGACGCGGATGCTGTTCCCGTTCTTCGCGGGCGTGTTGCTAATGCGGCTGGGCAAGCGGATCCGGGTCGGCGCCGCCTTCGGCATCTGCAGCCTGCTGCTGATCGCGGTCCTGGCGCTGCCGAGGTTCGGCGGGGCGGAGCGGCCGTGGCTGAACGGCCTCTACGAGGCGTTCTGCGTGATCGTGCTGTTTCCGCTGATCGTGGCCATCGGGGCCGGGGAGAAGAGCGTGGACAGCGCGTCGGTGCGAGTCGCGCGGGTCTTCGGAGACCTGTCCTACCCGCTCTACATCACCCACTATCCCCTGATCTACATCTACACCGGCTGGGTCGTGGACAAGAAGATCCCCGCCGCCCAGGGCGCATGGGTCGGGGCGGGCGTTTTCGTGGCCGCCGTCGCGATCGCCTATGCTTGCCTCAAGCTCTATGACGAGCCTACCCGACGCTGGCTGGCCGGCAAGTTCCTGGCTCGCGCCCGCTAGAAGAGCGACAATGGGCTCGAAAGTCCGGCCGCCACCCTCTCCAGCCGTCTC
>JAQGIN010000374.1 GCA_028291125.1 Caulobacter sp. | reverse complement strand
GGCGGCCAGCGGCGACAGCTCGCCCGGTTGCAGGCCGCCCTTGGCGAAGGTCAGGCGCGAGGCGTCGATCTCGGCCTCGCCGCGGCCGCTGGCCACGTCGTGCCGCAGCCGGATCTGGCCCAGCGGCCGGCCGGCCGGGGTGGCGGCGTCGATCCGCCCGGTCCAGGCCCCGTTGGCCAGGTCGACCCGGCCCTGGCCGGCGACCGGATGAAAGCGGACGCCGTCGGCGGCGTCCACGATCCGCCCGGCGGTCAGGGCCAGGCTGGCTTGGGTCAGGCCGCCGCGCCCGCCGCCGGTGAAGGTTCCGGCCAGATCCTCGGCTCGCGCCTCGGCGGCGGTCAGCCGGGCCGCGCCGTGCTCGAACCGCGCGGTCGCCGTCCAGGCCCCGTCGACCATCCGCAGCAGCGGGCGATCGGTGGGGCACAGCCGCAGGGCCAGGGCTTCGATCGGCGGCTCGCCCATCGCCAGGCCGCGAGCAGAGAGGTCGGCGCAGCGCGTCAGCCGCAGGCTCAGATCGTTTCCCGCCAGCCGCGCCTCGCCGTCGAGGGTTCCGGTCAAGCCGCTCAGCGGCGCCAGGTCGACGGTCCCGGCCAGGGACAGCCGCGCCGACAGGCCGCCCGGATCGGTCCGCCAGTCGGGAACCTTCAGGGTCAGGCTGGGCAGGCCGCCGCCCGCCAGACTCGCCGCGAAGCCGCCATGGCCGGCGGTGGCGGTCGCGTCCAGCAGCGGCCCGCCCAGGGCGACGAGGCTGGCCCGGGCGCCGCCGGGGGCCGCGGCCGTCACCGGCGCGGTCAGGAACAGCGTCGTCGCGCCGTCGTCCACCGCCAGCTTCAGGCCCGGAGCCTTGAGGTCGAAGCGCCGCAGCGCCGCGGCGAGGGCGCGGGCCCCGGCCGGATCGGGCAGGGCGGCGGCCAGGCGCTCGGCGTCGATGGCGTTGAGGCCGCCGGTCGCGGCGGCTGAGCCGGCCATGGCCAGGGTCAGGCCCGGCGGCCGCGCGTGCAGCTGGCCCTGGGTTCGAGCCGTGACGCCGGTCAAGACCAGGCCGTTGGTGGCGGCGCGGGCCGCGCCCAGGCGCAGGTCGAACGGGCCGCTGAACGACCGCTCCTCGGGCTTGATCACCAAGGCCAGGGCGGCCGACGAGGCCTGGACCGTCGCCGCCGTCAGGGCGAGGTCGCCGGCCAGGGCCTGGTTGGCCCGAGCCTCCAGGCGCCCCTGGCCGGTGGCGCTGATCCCGCGGGCGTCGCGGGCCACGGCCAGGCGGGCGACGTCGAGGTCGGCGGTGACGCCGCGGGCCTGCAGTCCCGGCGCCGCCAGCTTCTCGCCGCGGCCGGTGAGCTTCAGCCGCCCGGTCATGCCGCCGCGACGCAGATCGCCGCTGAGCCGGCCGATCAGCGACAGATTGGCCTCCAGGTCCTGGATGTCGCCGTCGCCGAGGTCGCCCGACTGGGCGCGGACGGCGGCGCGCAGGGTGGCGGGACCGGCGGCGCTGAGGGTCTTGAGATCGGGATAGCCGACGTCCAGTTCGACGGCGGCGTCGGCCTCGTCCAGGCCCAGGCCGGCGGCGGCCAGGGTCTCGAGCCGCAGGCGGGCGTCGAGCGTCAGGCGGTCGTCGCGCTGGCGGACCTTCAGCACCGCCCCGGCGGTCTCGAAGCTGAGATCGGGCGTGGCGAAGCGCATCGGCGCCAGGCGGCCATCGAACCGCAGCAGCTCGCCGTCCTCGAGGCTGGCGTCGCCGTTCAGCTGGGCCACGCCGCCGGGAGTGGTCAGGATCAGCCGGGCGCTCTCGATCAATACGGTCGGGCCGGGGGCCTTGGGCTCGCGCGGCGCCTTCAGCAGTTCGTCGACCAGAGGCTGCAGCGCCCCGAAGGTCAGGCCGTCGGCGTCCAGCCGCGCCCGGATCCGGGGCCGCACCAGCCGCACGGCGCGGGTCGCCAGGCCGAACTCGCCGCCGCTCCAGGGACTGGTGAGGTCATAGGCGACTTCGATGCGCTCGGCGGAGAAGATCGGATCGGCCTCGGGCCCCAGGCGGATCGCGCCGGTGAAGCCGCTGGCGTCGAGGTCGTCCAACGTCACCGCCGCCTCGACGCCGTGGTCCTTCAGCCAGGCCAGGGCCAGCTCGCGGCCGATCTCGCGCCGGCCGCCATAGGCGACGAAGCCGACGGCGATAAAGGTCAGCATGGCCAGGGACGCGGCCTCGAGGCCGGCGTCGGTCAGCGCCGCCGCGCGACGGCGGCCGGCGCGGTCGCGGCGCCGGAGCTTGGGATCGGGGTCGGGGTCGGGCGTCGGCTCGGCCATCGGCGCATCTGTAACAGGCGAGGCCCCTGGAGGGCTATCTTTCGAAGCCGAGCACGTCCTGCATGTCATAGAAGCCGGGCGGGCGGCCGCGGCTCCAGACGGCGGCGGCGATCGCCCCGCGGGCGAACAGGCCGCGGTCGCGGGCCGAGTGCGACAGGGTGAGAATCTCCTCTTCGCCGGCGAACACCACGCTGTGCTCGCCGATGATGCCGCCGCCGCGCAGCACCGAGAAGCCGATGTCGCCGGTCCGGCGGGGTCCGGTCATGCCGTCGCGGCCCCGGTCGGCGACGGCGGCCAGGTCGACGCCGCGGCCGGCGGCGGCGGCCTCGCCGAGCATCAGGGCGGTGCCGGAGGGGGCGTCGATCTTGCGCCGGTGGTGGGCCTCGAACACCTCGATGTCCCAGTCTTCGGCCGGCAGGGCGCGGGCCGCCTGGCGGACCAGGCCGGTCAGCATGTTGACCCCGAGCGAGAAATTGCCCGAGCGGACGATGACGATCTTCTCGGCCGCCGCCGCGATCCGCGCCGATTGCTCGGGCGAGAAGCCGGTGGAGCCGGTGATCAGGGCGGGGCCGCCGCCTGTTCTCCCGGCCAGGAGGGCGCAGGCTTCGGCCAGGGCGGCCGAGGCCTCGGGCAGGGTGAAGTCGATGACCGCCTCGGCGGCGGCCAGGGCGGCGTCGCGCTCGACCAGGCCGTCGCCGGCGGCGCCCGGCCGGCCGAAGCGCGCGGCCACTACGGCGTCGGCTCGGCCTTCCAGCGTCTTGGCCACCGCCTGGCCCATGCGGCCCAGGGCGCCGGCCACGGCGATCTTCACGGGGGCGGGATCGGTTGCGGACAAGGTCATCTCCGGGACGCGGCGTGTACGACGGCGCCGCTAGTCTCCCGACCCGCGCCCTCCGGTCAATGGCCGCTGTCCGTCCGGCTCGCCTTCAGGGGGACGCAACGTCAATCCCAACAAGCGTTTGCGGTGTTTTGGCCGGAGGCCGGTTGTGGCCCGCCGCCCCCGTCGCTAGGGTGCCGCACCACCCATAAGGGCGCGTCGCATTGTCCGGCTCGTCTTCGAAAAACTGGCGCAGGACGGGAAACGCGGCATGAGCGACTCGGAGAAAAAGACCTTCACCGACGAGGAGGCCCTGGCCTTCCACCGCTATCCGACCCCCGGCAAGATCGCCATCGTCGCCACCAAGCCGATGGCCACCCAACGCGACCTCAGCCTGGCCTATTCCCCTGGCGTGGCCGTGCCGGTGCACGCCATCGCCGCCGATCCGGACATGGCCTACGAATACACCTCGAAGGGCAATCTGGTCGCCGTGATCTCCAACGGCACCGCCATCCTCGGCCTCGGCGACCTGGGGGCCCTGGCCTCCAAGCCGGTGATGGAAGGCAAGATCGTGCTGTTCAAGCGCTTCGGCGACGTCGATTCCATCGACATCGAGATCAGCAGCAAGGACGCCGACGAGATCATCACGGTGGTCAAGAACATCGGCGTCACCTTCGGCGGCATCAATCTCGAGGACATCAAGAGCCCCGAATGCTTCCGCATCGAGACCGAGCTGCAGGAGCTGCTCGACATCCCGGTGTTCCACGACGACCAGCACGGCTCGGCGATCATCTGCGCCGCCGGCCTGATCAACGCCTGCCACATCACCGGCAAGCGGCTGGAGGACGTCAAGGTGGTGCTCAACGGCCCGGGCGCGGCCGGCATCGCCTCGATGGAGCTGATCAAGGCCATGGGCGTGCGGCCGGAGAACGTCATCGCCGTCGATTCCAAGGGCGTGCTCTATCAGGGCCGCACCGAGGGCATGAACCAGTGGAAGAGCGCCCACGCGGTCGACACCCCGCTGCGCACCCTGGCCGAGGCGGTGGTCGGCGCGGACGTTCTTCTTGGCCTGTCGGCCAAGGGGGCGTTCACGCGTGAGATGATCGCCTCGATGGCGCCCAATCCGGTGATCTTCGCCATGGCCAATCCCGATCCGGAGATCACGCCGGAAGAGGTGCACGCCGTGCGCAGCGACGCCATCATGGGCACCGGCCGCAGCGACTATCCCAACCAGGTCAACAACGTCCTGGGCTTTCCCTACATCTTCCGCGGGGCGCTGGACGTGCGGGCCCGCCGCGTCAATCACGAGATGAAGATCGCCTGCGCCAACGCCCTGGCCATGCTGGCCCGCGAGGACGTGCCCGACGAGGTCGCCGCCGCCTATCACGGCCGCCAGCTGAAGTTCGGCCCGCAGTACATCATCCCCTCGGCCTTCGATCCGCGGCTGATCTGGTACGTGCCGCCGTTCGTCGCCCAGGCGGCCATGGACACCGGCGTCGCCCGCAAGCCGATCGAGGACATGGACGCCTATCGCGCCAGCC
>JAQGIN010000341.1 GCA_028291125.1 Caulobacter sp. | reverse complement strand
CCATTCGGCGATCCACGCGGCCCGCGACGACGCCCATTTCGTCATCCACCTGCATTCCGACGCCGGGGTGGCGGTGGCGGCCCATGCCGAGGGCCTGCTGCCGCTCAGCCAGCACGCGTTAATTGTCTTGCCTCAACTCTCCTATCACGATTATGAAGGCATTGCGCTCAACCTTGACGAACGGGAACGGCTGGTGGCCGATCTGGGAAGCAAGCGAACCATGCTGCTGCGGAACCACGGCACCCTGGCCGTCGGGGCGACCGCGGCCGAGGCGTGGCTGGGCATCTTCTTCCTCGAACGAGCCTGCGCCCAGCAAGTGATGGCGTTGTCGATCGGCCGCCAGAACGTGCTGCTGGCCCCGCAGGCCGCCCAGGACGAGGTCAAGAGCCAGGTCGGCATGGGCATGGGCATGATTGGCGGCCTGGCCTGGCCCGGCTGCCTGCGCCAACTCGACCGGGAGTCTCCCGGCTACGACGTTTGACGCCCAATCAACGAAGACGAAACGCCGCCGCCATCCCCGGGATGGCGGCGGCTTTCTTTTGCGGCGAGGCCGTGGCGGGCGCCTGGCCGATGGCCCCGGGCGAAACCCAGACCATCCTCAAATATGAGCGGCAGACCGCCGACCAGGCCTTCGATCCCAGCAGGCGGCGCGTCGCCCTGGGGGCGCGGCGCGACGAGAGCCTGTCGCTGTTCGTCGAGCACGGCCTGACCGGTCGCCTGACCGTGCAGGGCAAGCTTGGCGTCACCCGCGGCCACGACCCGGCGATCGGCTATGACGGCCGCGGCCCGACCGAGCTGGGCCTGCGCTACGCCGTCCTGCGCACCGACCGCTCGGCGGTCAGCCTCTATGCCGGCGCGATCGAGGGCGGGGTCGGGCGCAACGCCGGCTACGCCGCGCCGGGGGTGGGCGGCGCCGACCTGGAGCTGCGGCTGCTGGCTGGGCGTTCGGGCGCCTGGCGGGCCCGGCCGGTGTTCGCCGAGCTGCAGCTGGCGCGGCTGGATCGCCGGGGCCTGCCCGACGAGGATCGGCTGGACGCCACCCTCGGCCTCGAGCCGCGCCGCGACTGGCTGCTGCTGGTCCAGGCCTATGCCGGACGGGCGCGAACGACGCCGATCCAGCCCCGCTGGCTGAAGCTCGAGGCCTCGGCCGTCCGGCGCTTCGGGCCCTGGCGTCTTCAGGCCGGCTGGCGCGCGGCGGTGGCCGGTCAAGAAAGCCCCATCGAGCGCGGACCTGTGCTCGGAATATGGCGAAGTCTGTGATTGTTGCGGTCGTGAAATGTCCGGTCATGCTGGTGTCACTGGACGAGTCTCTACCGTGACGTCATATGACGCGCCATTCTGACATTGACGCCGACTTCCGTCGGGCACCGGAGCCGCTTTCTTGATCCGCAGGCATTTCTTCCTCGTGGCGGCCGTCGCCGCGCTCGTCCTGATGCTTGTCGTCGGCGGCCTCAAACTGGCGTTCGGCGGCAAGGCCGAGGGGCCGGGCGGCCCGGGCGGCCGCGGCCCGCGCGCCACCAGCGTCTCGCAGACGGTGACGGCGATGAAGCCGTTCGCCAACCGCATCGAGGTGCTCGGCGTGGCCAAGGGCCGCCAATCGGTGACCATCACCTCCAACACCGCCGAGATGATCACCGGCGTGCACTTTCGCGACGGCCAATCGGTGTCGCGCGGCCAGGTGCTGGTGGAGCTGAAGGACGATCAGGAAACCGCCGGCATCGCCCAGGCCCAGGCCCAGCTGTCCCAGGCCCAACGCGACTATACGCGCTGGAAGACCCTGGCCGAGAAGGGCATCGCCCCGCGGGCCACCGCCGAGCAGTACCTGTCGGCCGTCGAGACCGGCAAGGCCGCCTTGGCCTCGGCCCAGGCCCAACGGTTGGACCGGGTGATCCGCGCCCCGTTCGCCGGCCGGGTCGGCATTTCCGACGTCGCGCCGGGCATGCTGATCAGTCCCGGGACGCCGATCGTCAGCCTCGACGACGTGTCGCTGATCCGCGTCGACTTCTCGGTGCCCGACCGCTACCTGCCGGTGCTGCGCGAGGGCTTGACCCTGACGGCGTCGCCCGACGCCCTGCCGGGCGAGTCCTTCATCGGCCACATCGCCCAGATCGACACCCGCATCGACGCCGCCACCCGGGCGGTCAAGGCGCGGGCCGAATTCCCCAATCCCGGCGGCCGGCTGAAGCCGGGCATGCTGGTCAAGGTCGGCATCGACCAGGGCCTGCGCCAAGCCGTGGCGGTGCCGGAATCGGCGATCCAGTTCGAGGGCCAGCAGGCCTCGGTGTTCCTGATCGCCAAGGGCCCCAAGGGCGGCTTGGTGGCTCGCCGCCAGATCATCCAGACCGGCCTCACGGTCGGCGGCCAGGTCGAGGTCCTCTCCGGGCTGAAGCCCGGCGAGAAGATCGTCGCCGACGGCCTCAACCGCATCCAGGACGGCGCCTCGATCACCACCGGCGAGCGGGGTAAGGGCGGTCAAGCCGGCGGCCAGGGCGGCAAGGGTCGCCCCGGCGGCGCGGGCCGCAAGCCGGCGGCCGGCTGATGCTGTCAGACCTTTCCGTCCGCCGCCCGGTCTTCGCCGCGGTCGCGGCCATCATCCTCTGCGTCGTCGGCTTGGCGGCCTTCCGCAGCCTGCCGATCCGCGAACTGCCGAGCGTCGATCCGCCCGTGGTCTCGGTCTCGACCACCTATCGCGGGGCCTCGGCCGAAGTCATCGAAGAGCGCATCACCCAGGTGATCGAGCGCCAGGTGGCCGGCATCCAGGGCATCGACCGGGTCAATTCGTCGTCGCGCGACGGACGCTCGCAGATCACCATCACCTTCACCCTCGACCGCGACCTCGACGCGGCCGCCAATGACGTGCGCGACGCCGTCAGCCGGGTGATCTCCAACCTGCCCGACCAGGCTGACCCGCCGCAGATCGCCAAGGCCAACGCCGACGCCGCGCCGATCATCATCCTCAACCTGACCTCGCCGACGATGAGCACGTTGGAGCTGGCCGACTACGCCGACCGCTATCTGGTCGAGCGGATGTCGACCATTCCCGGCGTCGCCCAGGCCAACCTCTATGGCGCGCCGCTCTATGCGATGCGCGTCTGGCTCGACGCCGACGCCTTGGCGGCGCGCGGCGTCACCGTCGACGACGTCGAGACCGCGCTCAACAACCAGAATGTCGAACTGCCGGCCGGTTCGCTGGAGAGCACGTCCAAGGACTTCACCATCCGGGTCACCCGCAGCTATTCGCGGCCGGAGGACTTCGCCAAGCTGCCGCTGCGGGCCGCCGACGCCAATGGTTTCGTGGTGCGGCTGGGCGACGTGGCGCGGATCGAGGAGGGGCCCAACGAGCGTCGCCAACTGTTTCGCGGCAACGGCGTCGACCAGATCGGCATCGCCCTGACCCGCCAGTCCCAGGCCAATGACGTCGCCATCTCCGAGGCCGTGGCCAAGGAAGTGGCGCTGATCAACCAGACCCTGCCGGGCGGGGCCAAGATGATCGTGGCCATCGACAATTCGGTGTTCACCGCCGAGGCGATCCACGAGGTGTGGATCACCATGGGCATGTCCATCGCCCTGGTCGCCCTGGTCAATCTGCTGTTCCTGGGCAGTTGGCGGGCGGCGATCATCCCGTCGATCGTCGCGCCGATCTGCATCCTGTCGACCTTCATCGTCCTGGCCCCGTTGGGCTTCTCGCTCAACCTGCTGACCCTGCTGGCCCTGGTGCTGGCGGTCGGCCTGGTGGTCGACGACGCCATCGTGGTGGTCGAGAACATCCAGCGCCGGGTCGACGAGGGCGAACCACCCGTGGTCGCCGCCCTGCGCGGCACCCGCCAGGTGTTCTTCGCGGTCGTCGCCACCACCATCGTGCTGATCTCGGTGTTCGCGCCGCTGATGTTCTTGCCCGGCTATATCGGCCGGCTGTTCGTCGAGCTGGCGGTGGCCATCGCCGCGGCCGTGGGCTTCTCGGCCCTGCTGGCCCTGTCGCTGTCGCCGATGATGGCCTCCAAGCTGCTGCGGCCGGCGGTCAGCACCGGCTGGCTGGCCCGCCGCGTCGATGCGGCGATGGACAAGCTCAAGGACTCCTATCGCCATTCGCTCGAGGGCCTGCTGGGCCGCGGCACGGCCACCGTCGCCACCGGCGTCATGGTGGTGGTGCTGGCCGCCTGCGCCGGCGGCCTGTTCCTGGCCCTGCCGCAGGAACTGGTGCCCGCCGAGGACCGCGGCCGGGTCGACATCGGCATCAACGGCCCGGAAGGCGCCGGTTACGACTACACGGTCAAGATCGCCGACCGGGTCGAGAAGATCCTCGACCGCTATCGCGACGAAGGCGTCGCCGAACGCACCATCGTCACCGTGCCGCGCTTCGGCCAGAGCCAGTTCAACACCGGCAACGCCGTGGTGGCGCTCAAACCCTGGGGCGAGCGCGACAAGACCGCCGACCAAGTCGCGGCCGAGCTCAACAAGAGCCTGGGCCAGATCACCAGCGTGCGGGCCATCGCCTCGGTGCGCGGCGCCTTCCAGCGCGGCGGCGGTGGCGGCGGGGGCGGCGGCACCAATGTCGACCTGATCGCGGTCGGCAACGACTATGTGCAGCTGTCCGGCTGGCTGAAGCCGATCCTCGAGGACGCCCAGGCCAATCCGGGCCTGTCGCGGCCGCGCCTCGATTACGAACCGACCGCTCCGCGGCTGTCGGTGCAGATCGACCGCGACAAGGCCGCCACCCTGGGGATCTCGGCCCAGTCGATCGGCCGCGCCCTGGAGACCATGTTCGGCTCGCGGCGGGCGACGACCTACATCAAGAGCGGTCAGGAATACGACGTCATCCTGCAGACCAATCTCGATCAGCGCCGCAGCATCGAGGACCTCAACCGCCTGCAGGTGCGGACCATTTCCGGCGCTCTGGTGCCGCTGTCGACCGTGGTCACCACCGAGCTGCGCGGCGACACCCCCGACCGGCCGCGCGTCGACCGGCTGCGGTCGGTGACCCTGACCACCCAGTTGGCGCCGGGCTACACCGTCGCCGACGCCGTGAAGTTCTTCCAGGACGAGGCCGCCGCCCATCCCACGCCTGGCGTCAGCGTCAAGTGGGGCGGCCAGGCCAAGGACTATCTGGAAGCCTCCGGGGCCGTCGGCCTAGCCTTCGGCCTGGCCCTGCTGCTGGTGTTCCTGGTCTTGGCGGCGCAGTTCGAAAGCTGGATCCACCCGGCGGTGATCATGCTGACCGTACCGCTGGCGGCGCTCGGCGGGCTGTTTGGCCTGCTGATCACCGGCTCGACCATCAACACCTACAGCCAGATCGGCCTGATCATCTTGGTCGGCATCGCCGCCAAGAACGGCATCTTGATCGTCGAGTTCTCCAACCAACTGCGCGATGAGGGTCTCAGCGTCCGCGAGGCGGTGATCGAGGCGGCCGCCCTGCGGCTGCGGCCGATCATCATGACCTCGATCTCGGCCGCCATGGGCGCTCTGCCACTGATGCTGTGGGCGGGGGCCGGGGCGGGCAGCCGCAAGACCATCGGGGCGGTGATCTTCACCGGCGCGATCTTCGCCACCCTGCTGACCCTGTTCGTGGTGCCGGTGTTCTACAACCTCTTGGCCCGGTTCACGAAGTCGCCGGAATGGACCTCGCGGCAGATCGAGGACTACGAGGCCCACGAGGCCGAGGGCGAAAAGACGGCGCTCTAGGACACCTCCCTTCTCCCCCAGGGGGAGAAGGGAGCCTGGAGCGGTGTCGCCAAGCCTTGGTGCGGGCTCGAAGCCGGCCGGACCTGGGATGCGAAGGAGAACAGCGTGCGAAAGATCATTCTCGTTCTCGCGCTGGTTGGCGTCTGCATCTGGCTCGCCCTGGCGCAGCACTTGGCCGCGCCCGCGAACGCCGAACCGATCCGGCCCCGGGAGATGGCCTATGGGAAGGATCGGCTGCAAACCCTCGACTTCTGGCGCGGCGAGGGCGGGCATGCGCCGCTCATCATCTTCCTGCATGGGGGCGGATGGTCGAGCGGGGACAAGGACAGCGAGACGGGATCGGCGAAGGTCGCCCATTATGTGGGTCGGGGCTATGCCTTCGCCGCGTTGAACTATCGGCTGGCGCCCGACGTCACCATCGCCGAGCAGGTGCAGGATGTCGCCGATGCGACCGGCTATCTGGCGGCGCGATCGGCCGCTCTCGGGATAGATCCGAAAAAGATCATCCTCATGGGCCACAGTTCGGGCGGGCATCTGGCGGCGCTGATCGGCGCCGATCCTCGCTTCTTGGCGAAGGCCGGCCTCGACGTCTCGACCATCCGCGGAGTCGTCCTGCTGGACGGCGCTGGCCTCGTGCCAAGAGCCCGGACGGGCGCGCCGCGGCCCGGGGGCCCTTTCACCTCCGACGCGGAGCGGCGGATCCTGGCTCCCGTCAACCACGCGACCAAGCCAAACGCGGCGGGCTTTCTGTTTCTGAACGCCAGCTCGGAGGACCTGCGTCAGCAGGCCAAAATTCTCGCCGATGCGCTCGAGGCCGCGGGAACGCCGGCCGAGGTGCATCCGATCGACGGGACCGATCACATGGCGCTCAGCGAGAATCTCGGCGTCGAGGGCGACCCGGCCACGACGCTCGTGGACGGCTATCTGCGCAGGGTCGCGCGAAACTGACAGGCCGGCCGGAATGAAGGTCGGCCGCGACTCGCGGCGCGATCTGAGCCTGGGAGACGTGGTCGAAGGCGCGCGATCGACAGGGCGCGTCAAGGCGATCTAAGGGCCGATATCTCCCGACCCGCCGCGCGCGCCCGGCAAGGGCGTGGCCTCCATGCGGGCCACCAGGCCGTCGCGTAGGGTGAAGATGTGGCGCAGGCAGATGTCCGACCACACCGGGCCCTTGACGCTGCGCACCACCTGATTGACGTCGACCGCCATGCGGCCGTCGGGC
>JAQGIN010000230.1 GCA_028291125.1 Caulobacter sp. | reverse complement strand
GCCGGACGACGGCGTCATCGTGCTGCTCTAGCCGCGACAGACAATGGGAATGGAAACCTCGATGAACGGCGCCGACGCCCTGATCACCACCCTGGCCGACAACGGCGTCACCGCCTGTTTCGCCAATCCCGGCACCAGCGAGATGCAGTTCGTCGCCGCCCTCGACCGCGAGCCGCGCATGCGCTCGGTGCTGTGCCTGTTCGAGGGCGTGGCCACCGGGGCGGCCGACGGCTATGGCCGCATGGCTGGCAAGCCGGCCTGCACCCTGCTGCATCTGGGGCCCGGCTACGCCAACGGCGCGGCCAATCTGCACAACGCCCGCCGCGCCTTCACCCCGGTGGTCAACATCATCGGCGACCACGCCACCTACCACCGCGGCTATGACGCGCCGCTGAACTCCGACATCGCCGCTCTGGCCGCGCCCAATTCGATCTGGGTGAGGTCGGCCGAGAGCGCCGACGCGGTCGGGCCACTGGCCGCCGAAGCGGTCGCCGCCAGCCAGGGCCCGCCCGGCGGCGTCGCCTGCCTGATCCTGCCGGCCGACAGCGCCTGGAACGAGACGGCGGTTAAGGGGCCGGTGGCGACCCCGACCCCGCCCGCCGCGCCCGAGGCCGCGACCGTGGCCGCCGTCGCCGCGCGGCTGAAGGCGGCGCGCAAGCCGGTGCTGCTGCTGGGCTCCTCGGCGTGCGGCGAGGCCGCCCTGGCCGCCGCTGGGCGAGTCGCCGCCGCCGGCGTGCGGGTGCTGACCGACACCTTCACCGCCCGCCAGGCGCGCGGCGAGGGCCGGTTCCGGCCCGACAAGCTGGCCTATTTCGCCGAGGCGGCGTTGAAGGACCTCGACGGCGTCGACCTGATGGTCCTGGTCGGGGCGACCAGCCCGGTGGCCTTCTTCGCCTATCCCGATCGGCCCAGCGAGCTGGTCCCCGACGGCTGCGCGGTGGAGACCCTGTGCGGCCGCGCGACCGACGCCGCGGCGGCGCTCGACCAGTTGGCCGAGGCGCTGGGGGCTCCGGCCGCCGGACCCGTCGAGGCCTTCGCGCCGCTGGCCGCGCCGCAGGGCCGGCTGGACGCCTGGGCGATCGGCGCCGCCATCGCCCGCCACATGCCCGCCCAGACGGTGATCTCCGACGACGCGGTCACCGCCGGCCTGCCGATCTTCACCCAGACCCGGGCCGCCCGGGCCCATGACTGGCTGTCCCTGACCGGCGGGGCGATCGGCCAGGGGATTCCGCTGGCGATCGGCGCGGCGGTGGCCTGCCCCGAGCGCAAGGTGCTGTCGCTGAACGGCGACGGGGCGGGGATGTACACCGTCCAGGGCCTGTGGACGATCGCCCGCGAGCGGCTGGACGTCACCGTGGTGGTGTTCGCCAACCACAAGTACCGCATCCTTGGCATCGAGCTGGGGCGGACGGGAGCCGGCGAGGCCGGGCCGGCGGCGGCGCGGCTGCTCGACCTGGGCGACCCGCGCATCGACTGGGTGGGCTTGGCCACGAGCCTGAGCCTGCCGGCCGTGCGCTGCGACAGCGCCGAGAGTTTCGACGCCGCCTTCGCCGAGGCCATGGCGACGCCGGGGCCGCGATTCATCGAGGCGGCGATGTAGAGAATCTTCCTTCTCCCGCAAGGGGAGAAGGAAGATTCCAGACAGCAAAAAGCCCGCCGGGATCGCTCCCGCCGGGCTCTTCGTTTCGGCCTGGCCGGTGAGGACTAGGCCTTCTTCTTGTTGGTCGGCAGCTTGCAGCCGCCGCCGACGCCGCTGGCCTGGGCGCAGCTGAGCACCTCGCCCGGCTTGTTGACGGCGCCGCTCAGCGGATAGCTGATCACCCAGCCGGGCAGGCCGTCCGAGCAAGCCAGCTCGACATAGCCGTCGGTGGGGGTGCTGCCCATGACCCGGGCCGAGGACACCGCGCAGGTGCTCTTGCCGAGGGTCTTGAGGTTCTCGGTCAGGCGCGGGAAGACGGCGTCCTGCTTGGTGAAGGTGCAGCGATAGCCGATCAGCTCCGACGCCACGCAGTCGTAGATCTGGGCGGTGCTGGCCTCGAACACGCCGATGGCGCCTTCGGGACGGTTGGAGCACTTCATCTCGACGACTTCCTTGCGGTTGTCGTTGGTCGGCAGCAGGCCGTACTTCTCGACCTTGCAGTCGAAGCCGGCCTTGGCCGCCAGCTTGGTGTAGAGGCCGGCCTGTTCGGTCTGGGCGGCGAGGCTGTCGGTCAGGGTGCAGCCGCCGCCGACGAAGCCGGCCTGGGCGCAGTCGATGGTGCGGACCAGGGCCCCGGCGTTGGCCTGCTGCAGCATGTAGCCCTTGCCGTCTTGGCAGGCGACTTCGAAATAGTTGTCGGTCTTGGTGCTGAGGACGTAGCGCTTGTCCTTCACCGCGCAGTTCTTGCCCGACTGGGCGGCCAGGGTGTCGGCGATGGCCAGCTGGGTGGCGCGATCGGTCAGCTTGCAGCTGACATTGCCGCCATCCTCATAGATCAGGCAGTTGTTGGCGGCGACTTCCTTGTCGATATTCACCGGCACGGCGGTCTGCAGGATGTAGCCCGTGCCGCCCTTGCAGGCGACTTCGAAATAGGCGTTCTTGGCGCCCGCGCCGATGGCCCGGGCGTTCTCGATCTCGCAGGGGGTGTTGGCTTTCTGCAGATAGGGGATCAGGCCGGCCTTGGGATTGGCGTTGCCCGGCAGGATGCAGACCAGGGCGCTGGGCTTGCCGTCGGCCGCCGGCTGGGCGGTCTCGAGGCAGCTATAGGCCTGGGCCGTGCCGTCCTTCTTGCTGATCACGGCGAAGCCGAGGCCCTGTTCGCAGGCGACCTCGTAATAGCTGTCGCCGCTCTTCTTGTCGGCGCCCAGCAGGCGCGCGTCGGAGACGGCGCAACTGATCCCGGACGCGAGGACGGCCGCCGGCGCGTCTTTCTTGCCCGCCTCGCGCGACTTGGCGTCGATGGCGGGTTTGTCCTTGGTCTCTTTCGGCGCCGACATCACGGCGACCGGAATGAGCGCGGCGACCGCGAGGGCGGCCGCAATGCCGATCCCGAAAAGCCTCATGGGAATAGTCTCCTGGTGTGTTCCTCGCGGCGACTTAAGCGCCCGCTTGCTTCGAGGGTCAAGATGTCGTCCGACAGGGGCGTAAACATGGCGGCCGATGTCGTCAAAGCCGCGTCGGATCAGGAGAAATTCGTCCGGGCGGCGCGAAAATGGGTTGTCTCCAGCGCGAAAATCGCGTTGTCGCCGCCGCCTCGCCGGGGCCGCGGTCCGCCTGGGAGGGGTCGAGATGCGTGACGGATTCGAGGAAGCGGCGGTCGAGCCCCGCCGTCCCAAGCTGACCTATCCGTTCGAGACCGCGCCGGAGACCGGCTCCGGCCAGGCGGTCGAGGTGGCGCCGGGGGTGCTGTGGCTGCGCCAGCCGCTGGGCGGCTCGCTGGGCTTCATCAATGTCTGGGCGATCGAGGACGGCGACGGCTGGGCCCTGGTCGACACCGGCGTCCAGACCAAGGAAACCTCGCAGGCCTGGCGCGTCGCCTTCGCCGAGGCCCTGGGCGGCCGGCCGGTCACCCGGATGATCTGCACCCACCTGCATCCCGACCATGTCGGTCTGGCCGGCTGGATCAGCCGCAAGTTCGACTGCCGGCTGTGGATGACGCGGCTGGAATATTTCCAGTGCCGGATGCTGGTGGCCGACACCGGCCGCGAGGCCCCCGAGGACGGGGTGCGGTTCTTCCGCGCCGCCGGCTGGGACGACGAGGCGATCGACGCCTACAAGGCGCGGTTCGGCGGCTTCGGCAAGGCGATCTATCCGTTGCCCGACAGCTATCGACGGATCAGCGACGGCGAGGCCTTCGCGATCGGCGGCCGGACCTGGTGGGTGGTGACCGGCCAGGGCCATTCGCCCGATCACGCCTGCCTGCACTGCCCGGAGCTAGGGGTGCTGATCTCCGGCGACCAGGTGCTGCCAAGGATCTCGTCCAATGTCTCGGTGTTCCCGACCGAGCCCGACGCCGACCCGCTGACCGACTGGATCACCTCGCTGGCCAAGGTCAAGGCGGCGGCGCCCGACACCGTGCTGGTGCTGCCGGCTCACAACGACCCGTTCCGCGGCCTGCACGCCCGTATCGACCACCTGATCTCCGGCCACGAGCGCGGCCTGGGGCGCCTGGCCAGGAAACTGGCCGAGCCGAGGCGTGCGGTCGAGGTGTTCGGGGCGCTGTTCGCCCGGCCGATCGGTCCGGAGCTGCTGGGCATGGCCACCGGCGAGGCCCTGGCCCACCTCAACTGTCTGATCGGCCGAGGTCTGGCCGTGCGCGAGACCGACGCGGCCGGCGTCGCCTGGTATCGCGCCGTTGCCGAGGGGGCGCCCGAAACAAGTGTTTGATATTTCGTGCGCGAACTATATCATCGCGCCATGTCCGTTCCGCCCGACCGCCGCCTCGTCTTCCTGCTCAACGCCGGTCATCGGCGCGTGCAGCGCTGGATCGAGGCCAAGATGGCCGCCAAGGGCGGCCTGACCGCCGCCCAGTCCGGGGCGCTGTTCTTCCTCGGCCAGAAGGACGGGGCGCTGATCGGCGAGGCGGCCGAGGCCCTCGACCTGGCCCCCTCGGCCATGACCGGCCTGATTGACCGCATGGCCCGCGCCGAGCTGGTCGAGCGCCGGCCCGACCCCAAGGACGGCCGCGCCCTGCGCCTGCACCTGACCGACAAGGGCCTGGCGGCGCGCGACGAGGCCAAGGCCGGCCTGGCCGATCTCAACGATCACCTGACCGCCGGCTTTTCCGACGCCGAGATCGCCGTCGTAGCCCGCTGGCTGCTCGGGCTGCAGACCAAGTTCCCCAAAGGAGACGCGACATGACCGACCAGGTGAAGGTCGAACTCGAGGCCGGGGTCCTGACTCTCACCCTGGCCCGGCCGGAGAAGAAGAACGCCCTCAACAACGCCATGTACGGCGTCCTGGCCGACGCCCTGGAGCGGGCCGAGACCGACCCGGCCATCCGGGTGGTGGTGTTCCAGGCCGACGGCGACAGCTTCACGGCCGGCAACGACCTGCAGGACTTCGCCGCCCAGGCCGCCGGCGCCTTCGAGGGCGAGCGCCACGTGATGCGCTTCCTGAAGGCCCTGGCCCACGCCACCCGGCCGCTGGTGGCGGCGGTGCAGGGCCAGGCGGTGGGGGTGGGCACGACGATGCTGCTGCACTGCGACCTGGTCTATGTCGCCCCCGACGCTCGCCTGACCACGCCGTTCGTCGGCCTGGCCCTGGTGCCCGAGGCCGCCTCGAGCTGGCTGCTGCCGGCCCGCATCGGCCACGCCCGCGCCTACGCCATGTTCGCCCTGGGTGAGGCGGTCGACGGGATCACCGCCGTGGCCTGGGGCCTGGCCAACGCCGCGGCGCCGGAAGCCGAGTTGCGGACCAGGGCGCGGACCGCGGCCGACAAGCTGGCCAAGCAGCCGCTGGGGGCCCTGACCGCCACCAAGCGGCTGATGCGCGACGCGGCGGCCATCGCCGCCCTGATGGACAAGGAGGGGGCGCTGTTCGCCGAGCGTCTGGGCACGGCCGAGGCCCGCGAGGCCTTCATGGCCTTCGCCGAGCGGCGGCCGGCGGACTTCACCAGGCTGGCCTAGCCGTGGCCGTAGCGGGCCATGGCGGCGGCGAAGATCAGGATCAGCACGATCCCCGCCTGCTCGGCCCGCAGCCAGCGCCGCACGCCCGCCACCTCGCCTTCGGTCGGGGCCCGATCGGCCTCGACCTTGGTCAGGCCGACCCAGGCGAAATAGCGAAGGGTGGGCGGGACCGACAACAGGCCGACGGCCAGGAAGCTGGCCATCTTGGCCCAGAACCACGGATTGTCCTGGTACCAGGCCCAGCCCTTGGCGGCGAAGGCCAGCCGACCGACGCCGACGATCAGCAGCAGCACGGCGCTGACGCCGTAGCCGAGGTCCAGCCGCGCCACGCGGCGGGCATCGAGCGCGGTCATGCCGGGCCGCACCAGCACGGCCTCGGCGACCAGGATCGACACCAGGCCGAACGCCAGGATGTGGTGCAGAATGGCCAGGATCAGATCCAGCATCGCTTCCCCCGTTTCATCGGCCCGCGATCGCGGGCGCCCGCCCTGGACCCTAGCCGCAACCGCCGCCCCGACAAGAGGGGCTCCGACCATCGGAGGTCACCGACGCGGGGTGACCCGCCCGGCGCGCGAGCCTAGAACAGACGCCAGCGTCAAGGAGGCCTCCATGTCCCTGCAAGGCAAGACCCTGTTCATCACCGGCGCCAGCCGCGGCATCGGCCTGGCCATCGCCCTGCGGGCGGCGCGCGACGGGGCCAATATCGTCATCGCCGCCAAGACCGCCGAGCCGCATCCCAAGCTGCCGGGCACCATCTACACCGCCGCCAAGGAGATCGAGGCGGCCGGCGGCCAGGCCCTGCCGCTGGTGGTCGACGTGCGCGAGGAGGCCAGCGTCTACGAGGCGGTGGAAAAGGGCGTGGCGGCGTTCGGCGGCATCGACGTCTGCGTCAACAACGCCTCGGCCATCTCGCTGACCGGCACGCTGTCGACCGACATGAAGCGCTACGACCTGATGCATCAGATCAACGCGCGGGGCACGTTCCTGACCTCCAAGGCCTGCCTGCCGCACCTGAAGAAGGCCGAAAACCCGCACGTGCTGACGCTGTCGCCGCCACTGGACATCAAGGCCAAATGGTTCGCGCCGCACGTCGCCTATTCGATCGCCAAGTTCAATATGAGCCTGTGCGTGCTGGGCATGGCCGAGGAGTTCAAGGGCGAGGGCGTGGCCTTCAACGCCCTGTGGCCGCGCACCGCCATCGCCACGGCGGCGATCCGCTTCGCCCTGGCCGGCGACGAGGGCATGCGCCACTGCCGCACGGTCGAGATCATGGCCGACGCCGCCCACGCCATCTTCGAGAAGCCGTCGCGAGACTTCAGCGGCAACTTCCTGATCGACGACACCTTCCTGTACGGGGAGGGCGTGCGCGATTTCGACCACTATCGCGTCGACCCGACCGCGGCCCTGATGCCCGACTTCTTCGTGCCCGACGACAGCGTGCCGCCGCCCGGGGTGAAGATCGGCTAGGCCTTGGCCCGCCGCGCCGCGGCGATCGCCCGTCGCGCCCAGTCGACCATCAGTTCGGGATCGTCGAGCGCTTCGATCGGCGCCGACCAGTAGGACAGGGCGGCCCCGTTTCCTGGCCGGAACGGCTGGCTGTCGGCGGCCTCGAAGGCCGGTCGGGTCGTGGCGTCGGTCTTCAGATACAGCACGTCGCTGGCGATCAGGGCGAAGAAGAGGCCCTCGGCATAGAGGCCGACTCCCCCGAACATGCGCCGCGACTCGATCGGGCCGCAGGGCGCGAGCTGGTCGAGCACGAAATCGAGAAAATCCGCGGAGACCGCCATGACCCTTACCCTCCGGCCCGCCGTCGTCGCCGACGCCGCCCTGATCTACCAGTTCGTGCGCGATCTGGCCGAATACGAAAAGCTGCTCGACGACGTTCAGGCGACGCAGGCCGACATCGCCGCGGCGCTGTTCGGCGACCGGCCGCGAGCCTTCTGCGACATCGCCGAGCTGGACGGCGCGCCGGTCGGCTTCGCTCTATGGTTCTACAACTTCTCGACCTTCAAGGGCCGGCACGGGATCTATCTGGAGGATCTGTTCGTGCGGCCCGAGGCGCGGGGCGCCGGGGCTGGCAAGGCGCTGCTGGCCAACCTGGCCCGCCGTTGCGTCGACGAGGGCCTGGGGCGGCTGGAATGGGCGGTGCTCGACTGGAACGCCCCGTCGATCGCCTTCTATGACAGCCTTGGGGCCAGCGCCCTGGACGATTGGATCATCCGCCGGCTGGACGGAGCGGCGCTGGTGGAGATGGCGGGGCGATAGCCTTACTCCAGCCGGTCCGCCTTGCGCAGGGCGGGGAACAGTCCCGCCCAGACGCCGGTGACCACCATCGCCCCGATGCCGCCGAACACCGCCGCGCCCACGGGCCCCAGCAGCCAGGCCACCGAGCCGCTCTCGGCCTCGCCCAGTTCGTTGGAGGCGCTGATGAACACCCCCGACACCGCCGCCACCCGGCCGCGCATGGCGTCCGGGGTGACCAGCTGCACCAGGGTCTGACGGACATAGACCGACAGCATGTCGGCCGCCCCCAGCACCACCAGGGCGGCGATCGACAGCCACATCAGCTTCGACAGGCCGAACACCACGGTGGCGGCGCCGAACAGTCCCACCCCGGCGAACATGATCCGCCCGGCGTGGCGGCGGATCGGGTTGCTGGCCAGATAGATGGCCACCACCGTGGCCCCGATGGCCGGCGAGGCGCGCAGCAGGCCGAAACCCTCGGCCCCGACGTGCAGCACGTCGCGGGCGAACACCGGCAACAGGGCGGTGGCCCCGCCGAGGATCACCGCGAACAGGTCCAGCGAGATCGAGCCGAACACGATCTTGTTGTTCCAGACATAGGCCAGGCCCTCGAGGATCAGCTCCTTGCGCGAGCCGGCCTGGGTCTGGGGCTTGGTCGAGGTGCGGATCAGGCTGACCAGCAGCGCGGCCAGCAGATAGAGGCCGAGCGCCGTGCCGAAGGCGGCGGCCGGCGAGACCATCAGCAGCAGCCCGCCCAGGGCCGGGCCGAGGATCGAGGCGCTCTGCCAGGACAGCGAGTTCCAGGCGATGGCCCGCGGCAGCAGGTGGCGCGGCACCAGCATCGGCCCCATGGCGCTGCTGGCCGGCGACAGGAAGGCGCGGCTGGCCCCGAACGCCACCGCCACGGCGAAGATCGGCCACAGGGCGGTGTCGCCGCGCAGGGCCAGGACGCACAGCACGCTGGTGCTGACGGCGTCGATCAGCAGGGTGACGACGGCGATGGTGCGGCGGCTGTGGCGGTCGGCGGTCTCGCCGGCGGTCAGGGTCAGCAGCAGCAGCGGCAGGAACTGGGCCAGGCCGATCATGCTGACCAGGAAGGCCGACTTGCCGACCGACTCGGTCATCCGCGCCAGGGCGTAGACCTGCCAGCCCAGGGCCACCGCCTGGACCTGCACGCCGAGCGTGCTGATGAAGCGCGTGCTCCAGAAGATCATGAAATCGCGCTGCCGCAGCAGGGCGCGCGTCGAGGTGTCGAGGGCGGCGTCGACGGGCGGGGAGGCGGGGTCGGGCATGGGCGCGCACCATAGCCATGGCCGCGCTCGCCGCAATCCACTTGA
Organism: Caulobacter sp.; assembly: GCA_028291125.1. Taxonomy (GTDB): domain Bacteria; phylum Pseudomonadota; class Alphaproteobacteria; order Caulobacterales; family Caulobacteraceae; genus Caulobacter. The sequence continues at coordinate 191 of JAQGIN010000230.1, read as the reverse complement.
CCGCGCGCCCTATTGACCCCGGCCAGGCTTTAGCCGTACAGGGCCGGCCAATTCAAGGAGACGGGGCGAATGCGACGCCTGCGACGAACTTCGCGCGTTTGCGCCACGAACTGACACGCTTCTCGCCTATAGGCGCGGGAGCCTTGCCGTTCCCCTGCTGCCTTGAAGGCCCATGACCGTCATTTCCTCTT
>JAQGIN010000225.1 GCA_028291125.1 Caulobacter sp. | reverse complement strand
CCCGCCCAAAGAAAAGCGGCGCGCCTTGGGAGGCGCGCCGCTGAGAGGACGTCGGGGAGAGGAGACGTCCTAGAAGGTGCCGCGGATCCCGATCAGGTAGCTGGTGCCCGGATCGTAGAAGGTGAAGGCGGCGTTGGGGTACTGGAAGGTCTGACGCTGGGTCGAGCCGGTGATGTTGGTGGCGTTGAAGGTCAGCTGCGGACCGCCGAACCACGGCAGCTTGTAGCTGGCCGACAGGTCTATCTGGTCATAGGCGTCGGTCTTCAGGCGCGCGACCGGCACGCTGTTCTGGTTGGCGTCGGAGCTGACCTGGGCGTCGTTGTAATTATAGGACAGCCGCACCGTCACGCCGTGACCTTCGTAATAGCCGGTCAGGTTGTAGGTGTAGGGCGAGATGCCGATGGCCACGGCCGGAGCGCCCGAGCCGCTGCCGGTCTGGTTGACGCGGGTGTAGTTGGCGGTGAAGCCGGTGCCCTTGATCAGGAAGTCGAGCGGCTGCACCCAGTTCAGTTCGTAGCCGCGGATGGTCAGGGTGCCGCCGGCGTTGACCTGCTGGGTGACGGTGACCGTCGCCGCGTCGGGTCCGCCGCGGTTGGTGATCGCCTGTTGCTGCAGGGCGGTCAGGGTGTCGAAGGCCACGCCGAGCTGGTTGAACGGAATGGTGTTGGTGCCCTGGACGGTGAAGCCGTTGACCACCTTCTGGAACAGGGCGACGCCGACATAGCCCGCCCCGCCGGTGTACCATTCGCCGCCGACGTCGAAGTTGTTGGAGGTGTAGGGCGACAGCGACGGATTGCCCTGGTTGGCGTTCTGGGCCGAGGGGTCGCTGAAGGTCGTGCCCGGCAGCATGGCGCTGGGATTGGGCCGGGTCAGGGTGCGCGAGGCCGACATCCGCAGGTTCACGTCATCCATCACCTCGTAGACGGTGTTGAACGAGGGCAGGAACGCGTCGTAGCGGGTGTTGCGGACGAGCTCGGTGGTGACGCCGTTGACCGTCTGCGGGCCGCGGATCGTCTGCTCGGTCGAGGCGTAGCGCCCGCCCAGGTTCACCCGCAGGGTGCGGCCGACGATCTCGGTCGTGCCATTGGCCTCGACATAGCCGCCGGTGGTCTTTTCCTGGATGAAGCCCGAGCTGGCCGCGGTGGCCGCCGAGGCGACGGCCGGGGCGCTGTCGTTGAAGCGGTCGAACGAGCTGGCTTGCTTGAACGAGGCGTAGTCGACGGTGATGAAACCGAGCGGGCCGGGACGCAGGAACGAGGCCAGGGCCGACTGCGGGACGGCCGAGCCGGCTTGGCCGTTACAGCCCGGGGCCGGGGTGGGCACCTCGCCGGCCGCGGTCAGGCCGCCGCCGCAGGTGAAGGCCTGCCAGCGGCCGCTGTTGTCCAGGGCCTGGATCGAGCGGCTGATGTCGTCATAGGCGACGCCGACCTTGATGTAGTTTTCCTTGTCGCCGGCCGTCAGGTCCCAGTGGGTGCCCTTGGTGCTGGTGACGCGCTTCTCGTTCTGAATGTTCAGGCGGCCGCCCGCCCACTGCCAGCCGAGATTGGGGTCGTTGAGGTTGGCGGTGGTGGTGATGCTCGGGAAATCGCCGGTGGTGTTGTCATAGGCGACGGTGAGGCCGGCCGGCGAGTTGACCAGGATGGTCGGCGCTTCGCGGAAGAACACGCTGCGGCTGAGGTTGAACTGGCCGTCCAGCTTCAGCCAGTCGTTGAACCGGTAAGAGCCGCCCGGATTGACGTTGTAGAAGTCGGTCTTCTCGTCGTACGGCCGGGCTTCCAGGAAGAACTGCGAATTGGCGAAGGTGCCCTTGGTGACGACGTTGTTGGCGTCCACCGTGACGCCGACCGGCACCATGCTGTTCGAGTTGCGGACGATCCAGTCCATGTCCAGGCGGTTGAAGTTGTTGTGGGTCTTGCCCATCAACAGGTCGAGATAGAAGGCGGCGTTGTCGTTGGGCCGATACTCGCCGGAGATCAGCAGCGAGTCGCGGTCACGGCTGCCGGCGCTGTAGGACTGGCGGCCCAGGCGCGGAAGCAGGGCGTTGCCCAGTTGCACCATGCTGGTGCCCGGGTTCAGGCCCTGCAGATAGGCGGCGGTGATCGGGGTGCCGGCCACCAGGCCGGCGCCCGTGCCGGCCGGCACGGTGGCGGGGATGTTGAAGCCGTTGCCGCTGGTCACGCCGCCGCTGAGGTTACAGACGTTCTGGGCCGCGGTGGCGGGGTTGTTGTCGTGGTCGAACGCCGCGGCGCCGCACTGAACGTCGGTGAGGTTGGCGTTGGTCCAGCCGATGGTCTCGAAGCCGTCGGTGCGGCTCTTGGTGCGGGCCCCGGCATAGCCGACCAGCAGGCCGAACTCGCCGAACTTGGTGTCCCAGGAATCGCTGCCGATCAGGGCGCCGCGCGGGCTCCACTTGCCGGCGGCCTCCTGGTAGCTGCTCTGCAGCGAATAGGTGAAGTGGCGACCGGGCCGGTCCAGCGGCCGCGAGTTGCGCATGTTGACCACGCCGGCGACGCCGCCCTCGACCTGGCTGGCGATGGGGGTCTTGCTGACGTCCAGGCGGGTGAACAGTTCGGTCGGGAACAGGTTGAGGTCGACCTCGCGGTTCTGGTTCTGCGAGTCGGTGCGGCCGCTGGAGGCCACGGCGATCTGCGAGCCGTTCAGCAGCACCTTGGTGAAGTTGGTGCCCAGGCCGCGGATGGCGATGTTCAGGCCGTCGCCGTTGATCTCGCGGGTCAGTTGGACGCCGGGGATGCGGTTCAGGGATTCGGCGATGTTGAGGTCGGGGAACTTGCCGATGTCCTCGGCGAACACCGAGTCGGTGAAGGCGACGCTGCTGCGCTTGGCGTTGGTGGCGTCGGTCAGGCTCTTGCGGAAGCCGGTGACGACGATCTCTTCAACGACGGAGCTGTCGGCGGGCGGCGGCGCGGTCTGCGCCTGGGCCACCGAGGCGAGGCCGGCCAGGCAGGTGGCGCCGAGCAGGGCCGTGCGGACCCGGACCCAGTGGTTCTGTGGCGTCGATTTCATCTCGTCCTCCCCTTTGAATGCGCTGGGCGCACTTCTTGTTTATTCAGGCGTCGCCACCCCGCCGGTCTGTCGGCGACCGATCAGCGACGCTCCCGCGTAGATGGTAGCGGTCACATAGCGCTACTAGGTCAGTTCAAGACTGTCAATATGGTCAGATGAACGGCCTCATCATGGTATGACCACTGTGGCCGGGACGCATCGCCGCGAGTCCGGTTCGAACGGGCGTTTCGACGTCGCGTTGCGCGCGACGCCCCCCGCCGCTAGCCTATATTCACAACGATAAGAAATAACGGGAGAGCGCGGTATGCGGGGTTTGATGCAGCATGGGGCGCTGACGGTCGACAAGATCCTCGACCACGCCGCCCGATGGCACGGCGGCCGCGAGGTGGTGACCCGATCGATCGAGGGACCGATCGTCCGCACCACCTACGGCCAGGTCCACGACCGCGCCAAGCGACTGTCCAACGCCCTGCTAGGCCTGGGCGTGGCCCCGGGCGATCGGGTGGCGACCCTGGCCTGGAACTCCGGTCGCCACATGGAGGCCTGGTACGGCATCATGGGGCTGGGCGCGGTCTGCCACACCCTCAATCCGCGGCTGTTTCCCGAACAGATCGCCTGGATCGCCGCCGACGCCGGCGACAGGGTGTTGTTCGTCGACCTGACCTTCCTGCCGATCGTCGCCGCCATCCTGCCCAGGGTTCCCAGCCTCGAATACGTGGTCGTCATGACCGACCCTGACCACATGCCGGCCTTCGCCCCGGCCGGCGACGCCCCCCACTTCAAGGGCCTGCTGTGCTTCGAGACCCTGGTGGAGGAGCACTCGGCCGACGCCTCGTGGGGCGGCTTCGACGAGGAGACGGCCTGCGGCCTGTGCTACACCTCGGGCACCACCGGCGATCCCAAGGGCGTGCTCTATTCGCATCGCTCCAACTTCCTGCACACCCTGATCACCCTGCAGCCGGACGTCATGGGCCTGTCGCAGCGCGACGTCATCCTGCCGGTGGTGCCGATGTTCCACGCCAACGCCTGGGGCGTGGCCTTCTCCGCCCCCGCCACCGGGGCCAAGATGGTGATGCCGGGCGCCAAGATGGACGGGGCCTCGATCCACGAACTGCTGGAGACCGAGGGCGTCACCTTCTCGGCCGCGGTGCCCACCGTCTGGCAGATGCTGCTGCAACACCTGCAGGCCACCAACGGCCAGCTGACCACCCTGAAGAAGGTGGTGATCGGCGGCGCGGCCTGTCCGGAAATGATCATCCGCGCCTTCCACGACGACTACGGCGTCGAGGTCGTCCACGCCTGGGGCATGACCGAGACCTCGCCGGTCGGCACCCTGTCGACCATGACCGAGGAACTGGCCCAGCTGCCCTACGACCAGCAGATGCCCTATCGCCTCAAGCAGGGGCGGCCGCCATTGGGCGTCGAGCTGAAGCTGACCGACGACGAGGGCGCCCGCCTGCCGTCCGACGGGACCTCGTTCGGCCACCTGAAGATCCGCGGCTCGATCATCGCCCGCGCCTATTTCAAGGGAGCCGGCGGCGAGATCCTCGACGACGAGGGCTTCTTCGACACCGGCGACGTGGCGACCATCGACGCCCGGGGCTTCATGCAGATCACCGACCGCGCCAAGGACGTCATCAAGTCCGGCGGCGAGTGGATCAGCACCATCGAGATCGAGACCATCGCCGTCTGTCATCCCAAGGCGGCGATGACGGCGGTGATCGGCGTAGCCCATCCCAAGTGGGACGAGCGGCCGTTGCTGCTGGTCAAGCTCAAGCCCGGCGAGACCGCCAGCCCCGCCGAGTTCCTCGACTTCCTGGCCGGCAAGATCGCCAAGTGGTGGACGCCCGACGACGTGGTGTTCGTCGACGACATCCCGCTGGGGGCGACCGGCAAGATCGACAAGAAGCTGATCCGCCAGCGGATGAAGGACTATGTGTTGCCGGCCGTCGCCGCGACGGCGAGCTGAGGGGCTTCCGTCCTTCGAGGCCGCTTCGCGGCGCCTCGGGATGAGGAACTCGGAAAGTCCCAACCGTCCTCATCCTGGGGTGCGAGCCGCGGGCGAGCCTCGAAGGACGCAGGGTGCTAGCCCGCCAACCGGTAGGCGCTGTCCAGCCCCGGCCGGTCGTCACTGAGCACCCGGCCGTCCTTCACCAGCAGCAGCATGTGGGCCAGCACCGACTGGGCGGCGGCGGGGTGCAGGCGCGGGTCGACGGCGGCGTAGAGGCTGGGGACCATGGCCTTGATGGTGGTGAAGCCCTCGGCCAGGGCCGCCAGGATCTGGGCCTCGCGGGCCTTGCGGTGGTCGATATAGGCCTGGACGAACGGGGCGACGTCGGTGACCGGCGCGCCGTGGGTCGGCCACAGGGTGGAGAAGCCGCGCGCCTTGACCCGCGCGAGGCTGGCGAAATAGTCACCCATGTCGCCGTCGGGCGGGGTGATCACCGTCGTCGACCAGCCCATGATGTGGTCGCCCGAGAACAGGGCGTTCTCCTCGGCCAGTGCGTAGCAGACGTGGTTGGAGGTGTGGCCGGGGGTGGCCACCGCTTCCAGGGTCCAGCCTGGCCCGCTGAACCGCGCGCCGTCGGCGACCTCGACGTCCGGGCGGAAGCCGCCGTCGTCTCCGGCCTCCAGGCCCGGGCCGGAACTGACCGCCCGCGGCGCGGCGCGGCCGTGGATGGTCGCGCCGGTCAGGGCCGCGAGGGGGCGGGCGAGGGGGGAGTGGTCGAGATGGTGATGCGTCACCAGGATGTGGCTGACCCGCTCGCCGTCCAGGGCCGCCATCAGCGCCCGCAGGTGGGCGTCGCTGTCGGGGCCCGGGTCGATCACCGCCACCTCGCCCCGCCCGACGATATAGGTGCCGGTGCCGGTATAGGTGAACGGGCCGGGATTGTCGGCGACCACCCGGCGGATCAGCGGCGAGACCGTGTCGCAGCGGCCGTATTCGAAGGCCAGGTCGCGGACGAAAGGGATCATGGCGTCTCCGGCTTCGCGGGCCCGGGCTCCGAGAGGTGACGGCCCGGGTCTTGCGGTCACGACCCGCGAACCTACCGGAGCACGGGCCCATGGCGATAGCAGCGACGATTTCTGTCTCAAAACGGTTCCAGCGCGCCGCCTTCGCCATTCTGTGTCTCGTCGCGGCTCAAGGCGTCCTGGCCAGCTGCGAGCCGGAACCGTCGCCGATGGCGACGCGGATCGCGCTGCCCTAGCCCCTAGTGGGGCAGGACGCCCGACAGATCATAGCCCGCCGCCGCGCCCTGGCGCACCAGGTCGTCGCGCGGGGCGGCGCCCGTCAGGGCCTGGCCGACCGACCACGTGACGATCGAGCGGGTGCCCGAGCGGCAGAAGGCCAGGACCGGCCCGTCGGCCGACTCGGCCGCGGCCCGCATCGCCTCGACCTGGTCGGGCGTCGGCCCGCCGCGCACCGGGATATGAACATAGGCCAGGCCCGCCGCCTGGGCCGCCGCCTGGATCTGGTCGCTGGTTGGCTGGGCGAGGTCCTCGCCGTCCGGCCGGTTGTTGATCACCATCACGAAACCCTGCGCGGCGGCCTGGGCCACGTCGTCGGGGGTGATTTGCGGGCTGACGGACAATTGGTCGGTGACGCGGCGGAAATCGGTCATGCGGGGCTCTTCAACACGGGCCCGCTCGGCTGAGCGG
>JAQGIN010000546.1 GCA_028291125.1 Caulobacter sp. | reverse complement strand
CCGGCGACGGTCTCGGCCTTGGCCCCCAGGGCCACGGCCAGGCGGGTCAGCTCGGCGAAGCCGCGGGTGATCAGGGCGGCGTGGGCGCTGCGGCCCAGGCCCTTGCCCTCGACGATGCCGCAGGCGATGGCCAGGACGTTCTTCACCGCCCCGCCGGCCTCGGCCCCGATCATGTCGGCGGCCAGATAGGGGCGGAAGGTCGGGGTGGCGATGGCCTCGGCGATGGCCCGGCCCAGGGTCTCGTCGGGGCAGGCCAGGGTGACGGCGGTGGGCAGGCCGCGGGCCACCTCGCCGGCGAAGCTGGGGCCCGACAGCACGGCCGGCGGGGCGTCGGGCAGGGTCTCGGCCAGCACCTCGGTCATCAGTTTCAGCGTGCCCTGCTCGACGCCCTTGGCGCACAGCACCACCGGGACGCCGGCGGCCAGGTGCGGCTTCAGGGAAGCGAGGGCCGAGCGCAGGTGTTGGGCCGGGGCGACGGCCAGGATCAGGTCGCAGGCGGCCAGGGCCGCCATGTCGGCGGTGGCGTCGATCGCCGGGTCGAGGAACACGCCAGGCAGGAACAGGGTGTTCTCCCGCGTCGCGCCGATGCTGGCGACCACCTCGGTCTCGCGGGCTTGCAGGATGACGTCGAGGCCGGCCCGGGCGCAGACCTGGGCCAGGGCCGTGCCCCAGGCCCCGGCGCCGATGACGCCCGCACGTTTGAAACTCATGCCTTGGCTCCCTTGCGACCGAAGATGTTGGAGGGGTTGGACAGCGCCGCCGCCTCATCCAGCGGCCAACGCGGCCGGGCCACGGCGTCGAGGCCGTCGGAAAGGCCCAGGGCCAGGCGCTCGGCTCCGGCTAGGGCGATCATGGCGGCGTTGTCGGTGCAATAGGCCAGCGGCGGGGCGTCGAAGCTAAAGCCGTTGTCGGCGCAATTGGCCCGCAGGGCTTCGCGCACCGCCTGGTTGGCGGCCACGCCGCCGGCGACCACGAAGCGCAGCGTCTGGCCGGGATGGCTGGCGGCGTAGAGCTTCATCGCCCGGTCGGTGCGCTCCGACAACTGCCGGGCGATGGCGACCTGGACGGCGGCGGCGAGGTCGGCGCGGTCCTGCTCGGTGGTGATCTTTTCGGCCAAGCGCGCGGCGGCGGTCTTCAGGCCCGAGAACGAGAAATCGCAGTCCTTGCGGCCGAGCAGGGCGCGGGGCAGGGCGAAGCCGGACGGGTCGCCGGTCTTGGCCAGGGCCTCCAGGGCCGGGCCGCCGGGATAGGGCAGGCCCAGGCTCTTGGCGATCTTGTCGAAGGCCTCGCCGGCCGCGTCGTCGATGGTGGTGCCCAGCCGCCGGCAGGCCCCGACCCCGGCCACTTCCAGCAGCTGGCAATGGCCGCCGGAGACCAGCAGCAGCAGGAACGGATAGGGGATGTCGGCCCCCAGCCGGGCCGAGACCGCGTGGCCCTCCAGATGGTTGACCGCCACCAGCGGCAGGTCGCGGGCCAGGGCCACCGCCTTGCCGAAGGCCAGGCCGACCATCACCCCGCCGACCAGGCCGGGTCCGGCGGTGGCGGCGACGCCGCTCAGGTCGGCGAACTCCACCCCCGCCACGCGGATCGCCTCGGCGGCGACGGCGTCGATCGCCTCGACATGGGCGCGGGCGGCGATTTCCGGCACCACGCCGCCGAACGGGGCGTGCAGCTCGAACTGGGCGCCGATGATCGAGGAGAGCACCGTCACGGTTCCGTCGGCGTCGCGGCGCACCACGGCGGCGGCGGTTTCGTCGCAGCTGGTCTCCAGGCCGAGGATCGTCAGGGTGGTCATCTGTTGCGGGGTTCCCGCCGCTCCTGTAGCAGCGACGCTCAAGATCAATTGGTTCCTGCAGGTAACGTCCCGCCCGTGTCCCGGCAACCGCCCATCCGAATCGGCGCTCGCGGCTCCAAGCTGTCGCTGGCCCAGTCGCGCCTGATGCAGGCCCGGATCGCCGCCGCCCTCGGGGCGTGTCCGGACGAGATCGAGACCGCCGCCCCGCTGATCCCGATCGTCACCACCGGCGACCGGGTGCAGGACCGCCGGCTGATGGACATCGGCGGCAAGGGCCTGTTCACCAAGGAGATCGAGGAGGCTCTGCTGTCGGGCCGCATCGACTGCGCCGTCCATTCGCTGAAGGACATGCCGGCCGAACTGCCGCCCGGCCTGATGCTGGCCGCCGTGCCCGAGCGCGAGGATCCGCGCGACGCCTTCCTCAGCCAGCTGTGCGACCGGCTGGAGGATCTGCCGAAGGGCGCGCGCCTCGGCACCGCCAGTCTTCGTCGACAGGCGCAAGCCCTACACATCCGGCCCGACCTCGAAATCGTCATGCTGCGCGGCAATGTCGACACCCGCCTGGCCAAGCTGGAGCGCGGCGAGGCCGACGCCATCCTGCTGGCCCAGTCGGGCCTCAACCGCCTGGGCCTGGGGCATGTGCCGAAAAGCTGGCTCGACCCGATCGCCGCCCCGCCCGCCCCCGGCCAGGGGGCCCTGGTGATCGAGACCCGGGCCGAGGACATCGACGCCCCGTGGCTGGCGGCCATCCGCTGCCGGGCCAGCACCATCGCCGTCGCCGCCGAGCGCGGGGCGCTCTACGCGCTGGAAGGCTCGTGCCGCACGGCGATCGGGGCCTATGCCCGGCTCGACGGCGCGCGGCTGTCGTTGATCGTCGAGGCGCTGACCCCCGACGGCGCCCAGCGCTGGCGGCGCGAGGGCGAGATCACCCTGTCCGGGGTCGACGACGCCGCCCAGGCGCGCGACCTGGGTCTGGAGCTGGGCGCCGCCGTGCGGATCGACGGCGGCTCCGCCCTGATCCTCACCGACGGATGACCGCCGAACCGCGCCGCCGGATCTGGATCACCCGGGCCCAGCCCGGGGCGGCCGCCACGGCCCGACGCGTCACCGAGCTCGGCCACGCGCCGCATGTCGATCCGCTGCTCGAGGTGCGCCGGCTGGAGACCGCCCTCGACCTGACCGGGGTCGGAGCCCTGGCGTTCACCAGCGCCAACGGCGTCGCCGCCTTCGCCGAGGCCAGCCCCAACCGCAGTCTGCGGGTGTTCGCGGTCGGCCAGGCGACGGCGGCGGCGGCCAAGGCGGCCGGCTTCACGGGCGTGATGTCGACCGACGGCGACGTCGCCGTGCTGGCCGCCGGCATCGCCGCGCGCCGGGCCGAGCTGAAGGGCCTGGTGGTGCTGCATCCCGGGGCCGCCGAGCCGGCCCAGGACCTGAGCGCCTTGCTGGCCGAGTTCGGCGTCGCCGCCCGCGCCGCGCCGCTCTACGAAACCGTGTCGCGCAAGCCGGACCCCGCCACCCTGGAGACCCTCGACTCCCTCGACGCCGTGCTGGTGCAGTCGCCCAAGGCGGCCCGCGCCCTGGCCCTGCTGCTGCGCCGCCACCCGGCCCCGAGGACGACCGCCCTGTGCGTGTCGCCGGCCGCCGCCAAGCCGCTGCTCAGGGCCCAGGCGGCGGGCCGGCTGAAGGCTGTGGCGTTTGCGCCGCTTCCCCTCGAATCCGCCCTGCTGAACCTCATCGCCCGCCACCTCTGAGATTGCGCGGCGCGGCGGCGTGGGGCACGAATGGAGCATGACCGTCGCTCCCGATC
>JAQGIN010000161.1 GCA_028291125.1 Caulobacter sp. | reverse complement strand
CATGGGCGTCGACAAGCCCGACGACCGATTCGTCATACATGCCGAACCGCCGGCAGCCAACGAGGCCTATTGGCAGGAGATCGGCCGGGCCGGTCGCGACGGTCAACCGGCCGAGGGCATCACCCTGTACGGCTCGGCCGACCTGGCCTGGGCGATCCGACGGATCGACACCCGCGAGGCCCCCGAAGAGGTCAAGGCGGTGCAGATCCGCAAGGTGCGGCAGTTCTACGCCATGCTCGAGGGTGTCACCTGCCGGGCCGCCGCCGTGCGCCGCTATTTCGGCGAGGAGGGCGTGGCCCGCTGCGGGGTGTGCGACGTCTGCCTGTCGCCGCCGCAAGGGATCGACGCCAGCCAGGCGGCCCAGAAGGCGCTGTCGGCCGCCCACCGGCTGGGCGGGCGCTTCGGCCGCGGCCGGCTGATCGACCACCTGCTGGGCAAGACCAAGGATGTCACTCCCGCCGAGGCCCAGATGTCGACCTTCGGCATCGGCGCCGAGCTCAGCGCCGTCGCCTGGCGCGACCTGCTCGACACCCTGGTGTTCGAGGGCCTGCTGCGCGAGGACCCCAATGACGGCCGGCCGCTAATCGGGCTGGGCGACGCCGAGGGCGTGCGCCAGGTCTATCGCGGCGAGCGGCTGGTCAGCCTGCGGCAAGCGCCGGCGAGCGACGTCGCCGCCCGGCCCGGCAAGGTCCGCAAGCGCCGCGACGGCGACGCCCTGGTGGTGCCGCCGCAGGACATGGCGTTGTTCGAGGCCCTAAGGTCGTGGCGGCGCGAGCAGGCCCACCTGCAGCACGTGCCGCCCTATGTGATCTTCCACGACGCCACCCTGGCCCAGATCGCCCGCGAGCGCCCGGCCACGGCGACCGCCCTGGCCAAGGCCGGCGGCGTCGGCCAGGGCAAGCTCGACCGCTACGGCGAGGCGGTGCTGAAGGTGGTGCGGGACAACTAGAGTTCGTCCGTCCGCACGCCCGCCGCCCGCATCGCCCCCAGCCGGGCGAAGGCCAGGGTCAGGGCCTTGCGGCGGGCGGGGGCCAGCGGCGCGACCGGGGCCTCGCGGACCACCGCCCCGCCGAAGGCGTCGGCGACGATCAGGCCCGGGTCCTCGGGCAGCACGCCGTCGGGGAAGTGCGGGGCCACCGCGAAATAGAAGGCGTCGCAATAGGGCGCGTATTCCGGCCATTTGCGGTCGATCCGGAAGTCCTCGAGCCCGGATTTCACCTCGACGATCAGCAGGTCGCCCTTGGGGCCCAGGGCCATCAGGTCGGCGCGGCGGCCGTTGGGCAGGCAGACCTCGGTCAGCGGCGCGTAGCCCAGCGACACCAGGAACCGCGCCGTCCCGCGGGTCACCGCGTCGGTGGTCTCGGGCCGGCTGACGGTGACGGCGAGGATGGTCTCCATGCCGGCACTCTGTTCCAGCTTTGTTCGCCGATCAAGAGCGCGCGGCTCAGGCCGGCGGCTGGTCCGGGAATTCCAGCTTCTGGTAGCCCAGGGCCTTGACCCGGGCCAGGGCGGTCACCTGGGCGCCAGGCTTCATCACCGGCTGACGCGACAGCAGCCAGACATAGTTGCCGCCGGGGGTGGCCATGATCGCCCACGACTGGTCGTCGGCGCGGTCGAGCACCCAGTATTCCTGCTTCTTCAGCCCGCCCAGGAAGCTCATCTTGAACTTGGCGTTCTGGGTTCCGGAGACGATGGTCCCGGTGGTGTTGAAGGTCTTGGCCGGCCCGGCCGGCGAGCCCTTGCGGCAGATCTGGGTCACCGAGAAGGCGCCTTCGGTCTTGCCGCCGGTGAACTGGGTGATCGGGGCCTGGCAGTCGCGCTGGCCGCTGTTGGGGGTGCGGGCGATCTCGTACCACTTGCCCGAATAGAACTGGCTGGAGACCGGCTTGCCGGGCTGTTGGGCGGCGGCCAGGGCCTCGCCGCCGATCCCGAGCAGGGCGACGAGGGCGAGGGCGGGGAGGATCGGCTTGGGCATGGGGGGACCTTGCATCACAAGCCCTGCACAACGCAAAGCGCCCCGCCGAAGTTCCGGCGAGGCGCCCTGCCCGCTGTGGGTCTGACGGCTATTCGGCCGCGATGGTCACCGGCTGGACCCGGTCCTTGAAGTTGATGGCCTGCAGGTGGCGGATGCCCTCCTCGGCGATGTCGTCGCCGACCATCCGGTCGCCCTCGCCGCGCAGCTCCTCGATGTCGACGTACATGGCGTAGAAGGCCTTGGTGCGGTCGGTGATGATGCCGGCGTTGAGCAGGGTCTTGACCAGCACCCGGAAGATGTTGGTCTGCTCCTTCATGTTCTCCCGACGCAGGTCGTCGGTCATGATCTTCCCGTACTCCTCGACCACCTTGTCGGGATCGAGGCCGAACTCGGCGTAGAGGTCGAGCTGCTGGTGCGGCGACACCAGGTTGAACAGCAGGGTCTGGAAGCAGTGCGCCGCCCAGTCCTCGATGATGGCGTGCTCCTCGGGGCTCAGCTTGGGCACCGTGCGGTCGGCCCAGATCTTGCCGAACTTGTGGTGGAAGGCCTCGTCGGTCATCACCAGCTGCAGCATCTTCTTGCCGAGCGGGTCGTTGATCTGGGTGTAGAAGGTGGCGAAGGCGCCCATGGCCAGGCCCTCGACCAGCATCTGCATGCCGATGATCTTCTTATAGACCTCGGGCGCGGCGATGATCTCGACCAGCAGCGCCTTCAGGGCCGGGCCGCACTCGACCGGCTTGCCCCAGCGGGCCTTGATGTACTTGGCGAAGGCGGTGACGTGGCGGGCCTCCTCGCGGGTCTGGTTGGCGGCGTATTCCTGGGCGCCCTGGTCCTTCAGCACGTGGCACAGCGAGGCCGACAGGTTCAGCGCCCCCTGCTCGCCGTGCAGGATCGACGAGAAGCTGCGCAGCACCGACTGGTTGATGAAGCGGATGCGCTGCTTGGGGTCGGACAGGTGGTCGGAGACGTAGTCGGTGGACAGGGCGATCACCAGTTCCTCGGGAACCAGGGCGATGTTCTCCATGTCGAACGGCTCGTCGTAGTCGATATAGGCCTTATCGAGCGGGTCCCAGAAGTGGTCGTGGGTGGCCGAGATGATCTTGTCGAAGGCGGTCGAGCGGCCGTTGTAGCGGTCCAGCTCGAGCATGGCCTCGAAGTCGTCGGGCGCCACCGCGTCGTACATGGCGTCCTTGGTGATGTTTCCCGTCGTCATTCGCGGCTCCTCCTGAAAGGCCAGGCCAAGCGTCTGCGCGCCTCTCCGGCTGAGTGAACACTGTCCACTCAAAGGGGCGGAAGGGTCAAATTAAAAATGACGG
>JAQGIN010000153.1 GCA_028291125.1 Caulobacter sp. | reverse complement strand
GGCGGCGATGCGCCAGGGCTGTTTGCGATAGGTCTCGACCCGCCGCCACAGGTCGACCATGGCCAGGCCGCGCGCGGTGCGCAGATAGAACAGGTTGCAGCCCGAGTAGCGGCCGTCGCGGAAGCTCAGATAGGTGCGCTTGGTGGTCGGGGCGGCGGCGCGGACCACGGCCTCGGGGGCCAGCAGCACGGCGATGTCGGCGTCGGGCGGGCAGGCGGACAGGAACTGGGTCACCCATTCGGGCTGCAGCAGGGCGTGGTCGACGGTGGTGATCAGCAGCGGCGTCCCCAGTCGCTCGGCCCCCAGGCGGACGCTGAGGCTGGGGCTAGCGGCGGCGTCGATGCCCTCGACCGGAACGGCCAGGCTCAGGGCGCCGACGGCGGCGCGCAGCGGCGGCTCCAAGGAGATCACCCCGATGCGGCTAGCTCCGGCCCCCGCCAGGGCCTCGAGCACCCGGGCCAGCAAGGTGCGCCCGCCCAGGACGATCAGGCCCTTGTGGGCCACGCCGGCATAGTCGGCGACCGGATCGATCCCACCGCGCGATCCGGCTAGGACCAGGGCGGTGAAGGGTTGGATCACAGGGCCTTCTCATAGACGCGATAGGTCTTGTAGTGCGTGCCGCCGACGTTCTCGGCGATGTGGCGCATGGCGCTGTTGTCCTCCAGCACCCACGAGATCTCGAAGCGGTCGTAACCCAGGCCTATAGCGCTATCGCGGCTGGCCTTCATCATCCAGAACGGCAGCATGCGGCCGCGCTGGGTGGTCGAGAATTTGCGCCTCACGCCCATCAGCGGGATGCGGGCGGACTTCACGCCCTTGACCTTCAGCCGCCATAGCAGCTTGGCCCAGCCGAACGGCAAGAGCTTGCCGTTCAGGTCGGTGATGGCCTCGTTGACGTTGGGCAGGAAGACCACGACGCCGGCGGCTTCGCCGTCGATCTCGGCGAACCAGACCAGGCGCTTGTCGATCACCTGCTTGAGGGCCTTGGCCAGCTGGCGAGTCTCGGCCTCGGTGGTCGGGGTGAAGCCCCAATTGTCCTTCCAGGCGTCGTTGAGGATCTCGGTCAGGGTGGTGACCTCCTCGTCGTAACGCTTCATGTCCAACTGGCGCAGCACGACGCCCGAGGGCAGGCCGCGCTTGACGCGGCGCTGAGCGATCTCGGGGATGTCGCCGGTCTCGTCGGCCCGATAGGCGAAGAGGTCGCGGGCCTTGGCGTAGCCCTGGTCCTCGATGCGCTTGCCGGCATAGACCGGATCGTGGCCCATCAGGATCATCGGCGGGGTGTCAAAGCCGTGGACCAGCAGGCCGACCTCTTCGTTGATCGACAGGTTGAACGGCCCCACGGCGTGGGTCTTGCCGCGCGCCCGCAGCCAGTCCTCGGCGGTCTCGAACAGCAGGGCGAACACCGCCGCGTCGTCCTCGGCGGCGATCATGCCGAAGTGGCCGTCCAGGCGGCCCGGCGTCGGCTGCGGCGTGAGGTGGTCGAGCTGGGCGCTGATCCGGCCGACATCGCGGTCGCCACGCCGCGCCAGCCACAGCTGCACCTCGGCGTGCTCGAAGAACGGATTGGTCTTCGGCGACAGGGCCTCCAGCCGCTCCATCATCAGCGGCGGCACATAGTTCGGATCGCCGGCGTTGAGGCGATTGGGCAGGCGGACGAACCGCTCCAGCTCCGCCTTCGTGCGGACGGGAACGATGGTCAGGCCCTCTTGGGCGACGTCGAAAGCCATTATCCCTCCAGCTTAAGCAACATGGTCGCGGCCAGGGCGGCGAACACCGCCGGCGCGCTCCAGACGGCGAGGGCGGGCGATAGCACACCGCCTTCGCCAAGGGCCGACAATAGTCCCTGGGCGACCAGGAAAATCAGTCCCGCGGCCAAGCCGCCGGTCAGCAGCACCGCCCCTTGGCTGGAGCGGAAATTGGCCAGGGCCACCGGCGCGCTGAGCAGCAGCATGACCAGGGCGGCGATCGGGCCGGCGAAGGCGGCCTGAAGCTTGGTGGCGTAATAGCTCTCGGGCCGCTCGGTGCCGCCCTTGGCCAGGGCCCGGCGGGCCGAGGCGGCCGAGGGCGGCTGATTGTCGGCGAACAGCGCCTGGACGTCGGCGGCGCGCAGCTGCAGCGGCCAGATCATCTGGCTGGCCGAGGACAGCTCGGCCTTGTCGACGGTGAAGCGGGCGGTCTTGGGGGCCTCCAGCCGCCACCCGGCCGCGGTGTGGGTGGCCGACGAGGCCTCGACCAGCTGGCTGAGACGACCATCGGCCGCCCGACGATAGATCTTCACGGCGTTGAGGCGCTCGCCCGACGGACTGGCGGTTTCGGCGGTGACCAGGTCGCCGCCGACCCGGAAGGCCCGCGGCTGCGGGGCCTTGCGGTCGGCGGCCGGAGTGGTGGCGTCCCACCAGGTCGCCAGCATCGGGTCGGTGCGCGGGGCCACCACCTGGGCGGCGCCCAGATGGATCAGCACCACCAGGATCGCCGCCGGCGCGGCCATGCCGACGATGCGATAGGCCGAGACGCCGCTGGCGCGCATGGCGATCACCGCGTTCTCCCGCGCCAGCTGCGAGAAGGCGAACAGGCCGCCGGCCAGGACGCTGATCGGCGCCACCTGCTCGATCAGCCGCGGGAAGCGCAGCGCCGCGTAATAGATCACGCCGCCCATGCCCAGGCCGCGGTCGAGGATGTCGGTGGTGACTTCCAAGAGGTCGAGGATCTGCAGCACGGCCAGCAGGATGGCCGCCGCGCCGAGGATCCGCGTGCCGACGATCTTGAGGACATAGAGCTGCAGCTTCACGACGCCGTCCTCCCGGGGGCGTGGCGTCGGAACAGGTCGTGCAGGCGGCCCACGGCCTTGTTGACCCGCACCATCATCCGGCTGACCGGGGTTTCGCCGGGCCGCTTGCGGCTGCCGACGTACAGCCAGACGGCGAAGCCGGTGAAGATCAGGAACGGGCCGCCGACCGCCAGCAGCGGCATGACCTTGCCCGACTCGGCCAGGCTCTGGCCCAGCTGCAGGCTGTGCTGGAAGGCCAGCAGGATGCCGCCGGCGGCGATCAGGCCGGGCGCGCGCCCGCCGCGCTTGGCGGCCAGGCCGAGCGGGAAGGCGATCAGCGGCAGGAACGGCAGAAAGGCGGCCCGGGCCAGACGGCCATAGAGCTCGGCCTGCAGGGTGGCGCGGGGCAGGGCGGACTTGCCCGAGGCGGCTTGGCGCGACAGTTCGCCCAGGGTCAACTCGCGCTCGTCGCCGCCGCGGGCCCGCAGCAGGGCCGCGGCCCCGGCCAGCGGCGTCTGGGTGGTCAGGCTGTCGAAGGCCAGCAACTGGTAGTCGCCGCGGCTGTCGCGCCCGACCCGCTGGCCGCGGTGCAGCTCCAGGGTGACTTCCTTGTCGCCGGGGGCCAGCCGCAGGTCGGCGCTGGCGGCGGTGATCACCTCCTCGCGGCCCTCGGGGGTCAGGCGGCGGATGAACACCCGCTTCAGGCGCTGGCCGGCCAGGTCGGCCTCGTCGGCGGTCAGCAGCAGCTTGTCCTCGTCGACGAAGGCCCCGCCGGCCAATCGGCCGTTCCAGCCGGCGTTGACCGCCGCGTGCATCACCGCCCGATAGGCGTAGCGGCTATAGGGCTGCAGGTAACCGAACAGCGCCAGGCTGAGCAGGCTGAGGGCCAGGCCGATGCCGATGAACGGCGCCGCCAGGCGGGTCAGCGACAGGCCGCTGGCCAGCAGGGCGTCGATCTCCGAGCCGTCGCTCAGCTTGGTGATGACGATGAACAGGGCGACGAAGAAGGCCACTGGCAGGGCCAGGCCCAGATAGTGCGGCAAGAGGTTGGCGGCCAGCTCGGTGACGTAGCCGAAGCGGGCGCTGCTCTGCGACAGCAGGTCCAACAGCCGCAGGGTGCGCTCGAGGATCAGGGCGACGACGGTGACGCCCAGGCAGCCGATCAGCGGCCAGACCGACAGCCGCAGCATGTAGCGGTCGATCAGCCGGAAGCCGGCCTCGCCCGGCAGGCGGCGGGGTTTCGACGGCGCGGTCACGCCGCCGACCAGTCGCGGGCCAGCTCACGAGCCAGGGCCTCGGCGGCGTCGAGGTCGAGGTCGACCGCCGCGCCCAGGGCCGGGGCGGCGGGCCAGCCCGAATCAGGGAAGTCTCGACCCGCATGGCGGCGCACGCCCTCGTAGCGCGGGATCACGTGGAAATGGACGTCGCGGTCGACCATCATCAGCATCAGGTAATTGATCTTCGCATAGCCCACGACCTTGCTCAGCATGCGCTCGATTCCGCCGACGGCGTGAGCGAGATCGGCGAAGGCCGCGGGGCTGAGCTCGGAGAACGCCGTCGCCGCTTCCTTGCATATCAGCACCAAAGACCCAAATGTCGGCTGCTTGGGACGCACCAGCACCAACCAGTGTTCCGTCTCGGCGACCGTCGTTCGCGGGAAGCCGAATGCTTCTGCGGTTGGATTCGTCATCGGGCAGCCTTCCCTCGGGGCTCGAGCCGCCGTTGAGCCATCATAGGGAGCCGCCGTTTTCCATGGAAGTCCGATCCGCGATCTTCGCGCTCTTCCTGATGGGCGCGGCCCTGGCGGCCGCCCCGGCCCGCGCCGACGACTGCGCCGGTCGCCAGGGGCCCGACACCCTGTCGGTGCAGGTGATCAATCTCAAGGCCCCGACGGGCGAGGTGGTGGTCACCCTCTATCCGTCCGACCCCCGGCGCTTCCTGGCTCCGCGCGGCAAGCTGCTGCGCCAGCGGGTGAAGACCACGGCGCCGGTGACCAAGGCCTGTTTCTACCTGCCGGGTCCAGGGACCTACGCGGTGGCGGTCTATCACGACGCCGACGCCAACCACGACTTCAACCGCAGCGCCCTGGGCATGCCCACCGAGGGCTTCGGCTTCTCCAACGACGCCCCCACCCGGTTCGGCGTGCCGTCGTTCGACGCCGTGCGCTTCGTCGCCAAGGCCGGCGACACCCCGCTGCGCATCAAGATGCGCTACGGGCGCTGAGGGGTGATCAGCTCGTAGCCGCCCAGCGCCTCGACCTGGCCCGAGGCCGGGTCGTAGCCGCGGGCCACCACCCGCACCCGCGCCGCGCCGCCGTCGCGACGTTCGATCTCGATGGCGTGCCAGCGCGCCCCGGCGTGGCGGCCGGCCGCCGCCGAGGCCGAGGGCACGCCGAGCACCGGGATCGGGCCGTACGGGCCGGGCAGGGCGGCGAACAGGGCCTCGTGGGCGTGACCGTGCAGCACCAGGTCGACGCCGCCCTCGGCCAGCACCCGCCGCAACGCGTCCTGGTCGACCAGGGCCTTGCGCCGCGACACCGCCCCCGGGGTCGGCGGGTGGTGGATCAGCGCCACCCGGAACAGGTCGCGCCCCTCCAGCTCCGCCAGGGCCGCCCTCAGTCGCGACAGCTGATCGTCGCCCAGCCGCCCGGCCGCCAGCCACGGGGCGGTCGGCACGGCGGTGCAGAGATTGATCACCGCCACCCCGTCGCGCAGCCGCACGTGCGGGAAGTCCAGGGTGTCGCCGTCGCCCAGCCAAGGACTCCAGGCCGCGAAGCGCTCGGGGCCGCCGGCCCCGACCAGGGCGTCATGATTGCCGGGGCTGATCGTGATATTCCGCGCGGGGCCCAGGGACTCGAGCCAGGCGCGGGCGGCGGCGAACTCCGCCGCCGAGGCGAAATTGGTCAGGTCGCCGGTGATGGCGACATGGTCGGGGCCGTAGGCCTGCAGGTCGGCGACCACGGCCGCCAGCGCCGCCGGGCTGTGTTGGCGACGCTTGCGGCGCCAGGCCAGGCGGCTGAGCAGCCGCTTGGAGGCCAGGTCGCGCCAGCCGAAGGCGCCCGGCGGCGGCGGCAGGTGAGGGTCGGACAGGTGGGCGAGGCGGAATATCGACAAGGCGGCGCTTTGGATTCTGGTCAGAGGACGGCGAAGCTGCTTATCAATCCAATCGCGTTTCAAGGGGCTGTTGTAAATTGACCGTGGGTTTCGAGGCCGCAAGCGCCGCCAAGCCGGCAGGCGTCCAGGTCGGCCAGGCCGAATGCCGCCTGTGGGGCATGACCTCGGGCGAGCGGCTGGCCCGCATCTTCCGCCGTCTGGGCCTGGACGTCGCGCCTGCGGGCGCCGGCGCGGTGGTGGTCGACGCCGGCTGGGTGTTCGACGAATCGCTGATCGCCGCCCTGGCGGGCCGGCCCGGCGTGGTGCTGGTCGACGCCGCCGGCCGCGGCGTCGCCGCCCATCTGCCGGCCGGGACGCCGCGCGTCGAGGACGCGGTCGAGGGCGACCTGGCGATCCGCTATCCGGCCCTGACCCGCCTGACCGCCCTAGAGCTGGGCTCGGCCTATAACAGCGCCCTGCGCAAGCGCGAGCCGCCGGTGCTCGAGCGGCTGACGCCGCAGACCGTGCGGGCCGTCGAGGCGCGGCTGTTCCAGGGCTCCTACAAGGGCGTCACCGACCTGGTGACCAAATATGTCTGGCCGACCCCGGCCCGGATCGTCACCCGCTGGTGCGCCCTGGCCAAGATCACCCCCAACCAGGTGACCTTCGCCAGCTTCCTGCTGGTGCTGGCCGCCTTCGCCCTGTTCTGGACCGGCCATTTCGGCTGGGGCCTGGTCGCCGCCTGGGGCATGACCTTCCTCGACACCGTCGACGGCAAGCTGGCGCGGGTGACCCTGACGTCGTCGAAGATCGGCAATGTCTTCGACCACGGCATCGACCTGGTGCACCCGCCGTTCTGGTGGTGGGCTTGGCTGGTCGGCGTGCAGGCGGGGCCGCACCCCTTGGCCCATTCCGGCCTGATCCTGGCGATCCTGGCCGGCGGCTATGTCGCCCAGCGGGTGGAGGAAGGGATCTTCCTGGCCCTGTTCAAGGTCGAGATGCACGCCTGGCGGCGGTTCGACAGCTTTTTCCGGCTGATCACCGCGCGGCGTAACCCCAACCTGATCCTGCTGACCGGCGCCAGCCTGCTGGGCCGGCCCGACATCGGCCTGTGGCTGGTGGCGGCCTGGACGGCGATCTGCTTCCTCGTCCACCTCGCCCAGATCCTGCAGGCCCTGGCCGCGCCGCGCGGACGGGTGACCTCCTGGCTGGCGCGCTGATGCGCGTGGCCCTGGTCCATAACCCGGCCAGCCACGCCAACCTGCGGCGCGGCGGCCGCACGCCGCCGTCGGACATGCTGTTCGCCGAGGCCGGGGCGCCCGACGACCTGGCCCGCGACCTGGCGCGGTTCGCCGCCGAGGGCGTCGAGCTGCTGGCCATCGACGGCGGCGACGGCACCATCCGCGAGGTGCTCAGCGCCCTGCCGGCGGCGTTCGGCGACCGCTCGCCGCTGCTGGCCCTGCTGCCGACCGGCAAGACCAATGTGCTGGCCATCGACCTGGGCGTGCCGCGCGGATGGTCGCTGGACGAACTGCTGGCCGC
This sequence comes from Caulobacter sp., assembly GCA_028291125.1. Lineage (GTDB taxonomy): Bacteria > Pseudomonadota > Alphaproteobacteria > Caulobacterales > Caulobacteraceae > Caulobacter. The sequence continues at coordinate 2,202 of JAQGIN010000153.1, read as the reverse complement.
GGCCCGCTCGCCCCAGCCGACGATCAAGGTCCGCGCGCCGCTGGAGATCCGCCGCGACGACGGTCGGCCGCCGCTGCGCGGCTTCGTGTTCGGTCTCGGGGCCTATGTCCGCGCCACCACCCTGTCGCACCGCGTCCACCGCCTGGGGGTCTATCAGGGCGTGTCGGTGGCGATGACCATCGTCGGAGCGGTGTTCGGGGCGCTGATGGGCGGTCGCCGCGACCGCTGGCGGGCGGGAACGCCGGTGACCCTGACGGTCGACGACGGTCTGGAACGGACCGGCGACCGGCTGCTGGTGCTGGCCACCACCCTCAAGCGCCTGCCGTTCGGTCTGAAGCCGTTCGGGACGCCGCGCGAAGGGTTGAAGGTGCTCGACATCGACGCGCCGCCACAACGCCTGCTGCGGGCCACGAAGGCGCTGCTGTCGGGTCGCGACGCGCCCTGGCTGGCGGCCCTGGGCTATCGGCGCGGCGACGCCACCACCTTGCGCCTGCACAGCGACGCGCCGTTCGTGCTCGACGGCGAGGCCTATGACGGCGGCGGCCTGACCCTGGCCCTGGGACCGCCGCTGCGGTTCGTGGTCGGATGACCAAGCCGCTGGCCGCCCTGGTCGCGGGCGAGTTGCGGGCCCCGGCCCCGCCGCACGCCGTCGCCTTCGCCCGGCGCCTGGCCGCGACGTTCGAGGCGCCGGCGGCGGTGCTGTTCTACGGCTCGGTGCTGCGCACCGGCGACCTCGACGGGGTGATGGACTTCTACGTGCTCACCGCGCGGCCGCGGCCCGGCTGGCGCGGCCTGGCCGGCCGCCACCTGTGGCCGGACGTCAGCTATCATGAGATCAAGATCGACGGCCAAGTGCTGCGCGCCAAGGTCGCGGCCATGACCCTCGACCAGTTCGCGGCCGCCGCCGCCGGCCGGGGCGTCGACACCACCATCTGGACCCGGTTCGTGCAACCGTCGGCCCTGGTCTGGGTCGAGCGCCTCGCCGTGGCCGAGACGGTGATCGCCGCCGTGGCCGCCGCCGCCCGCACCGCCGCCCGCTTCGCCGCCGCCCTGGGGCCGGCGCGGGGCGCGCCGGAGGCGTTCTGGACGGCGCTGTTCCAGCAGACCTACGCCGCCGAGTTCCGGGTCGAGCGCCGCGGCCGCGAGCAATCGATCCTGGCCTTCGACGGGCCCCGCTACGATCGCCTGCTGCTGGCCTGCTGGGCGGACGAAGGCCTGTCGGCGGCCGTGGCGGCGGACGGCTCGGTCGGGCCGGACCTGGCGCCGGCGGCTCGGCGCGCCGTGCTGGCCGCCTGGCGGCGCCGGCGGCGGCTGGGCAAGCCGCTCAACCTGGCGCGGCTGGTCAAGGCGGCCTTCACCTTCGAGGGAGCCGCCCGCTACGCCGCCTGGAAGATCGAGCGCCACACCGGCCTGGCCGTGCCGCTGACGCCGTGGCGCGAGCGCCACCCGATCCTGGCGGCGCCCGGCGTGCTGTGGAGCCTGTGGCGGGCCCGGCGGGGGGGCTAGGGCGGCTTCGCTTCTCATTGAAGCGAGCCAACCCTCATCCGTCTTCCCGGCGAAGGCCGGGACCCAGATTCAGCCTGAGCGTCTCGTGGGCGTCACCTGGGCCCCGGCCTTCGCCGGGGAGACGGTGAAAGACGCGCTCTAATGTCGAAAAGCTTGGAGCCTAGGCGGTGGCCCGGCGCATCGGGTCCTCGATCAGGCCCAGGGCGGCGCCGACCTCGGCGAACACCTCCAGCACCTTGTCGATCTGGGCGTCGGTGTGGGCGGCGCTGACGCTGGTGCGCAGCAGCGGCCGGCTGTCGGGCGTGGCCGGCGGCAGGGCTAGGTTCAGATAGACGCCGTTGGTCAGCAGGGCGTTCCACATGGCGATGGCGCGTTCCTGATCGGGCATGGTCACCGCCACGATCGGGCTGCAGATCGGCCCGGTCTGGAAGCCCAGGGCGTTGAGACCGTCATAGATCCGCCGGGCGTTGGCGGTCAGGCGATGGCGCAGCTCGGGCCGCTCCTCCAGCCGCCGCAGGGCGGTGAGGGTGGAGGCGACCACAGCCGGCGGCAGCGAGGCGGTGAACATATAGGGCCGGCAGATGACCCGCATGACGTCGAAGTCCTCGGCGTCGGAGACGCAGAAGCCGCCGATGGCGCCCAGGCTCTTGGAGAAGGTGCCGACGATGAAGTCGACATCGGCCTCGACCCCGGCCT
>JAQGIN010000129.1 GCA_028291125.1 Caulobacter sp. | reverse complement strand
GGCCGCAGCATCGGCGTCGGCGCGGGCACCCAGTTTCCGCCGGGCGGGGTCAGGAACAGGTTCTTCTCGGCCGAGCGGCGGCGCACCAGGGCGTCGATGACGATCCGCTCGCCCTCGAAATCGGCCTTGCGCCACATCTCCATGGCGCAGGCGGCCTGCAGCAACGCGCCCTCGTTGATCCGCCGCAGCACGTCGGAGAGCTTGAACTCCTCGACGCCGAGATTGAAGGCGAAGCAGGTCAGGGCGTCGAACTGGTTCTGGGTCAGCGGCGTGAAGGTCAGCTCGTTGACCGCGTGGGCCACCGAGATCAGGTCGTAGAGCAGCAGGGCCTCGGCGTCGGGCTCGCTGACCCGGGCCCCGGCGCGGGCGGTCAGGGTGTGGCCGTAGCCGATCGTCCAGCGCCCGTCGGGCAGCTGCGCCGCCTTCATGCGGTAGCCCTCGAATCTCTTGATGAGATCGACGGCCGCGCGGGAGAGCTGATGACGCGGTTTCATCGCCAGGAATGACCCAATTTGACACAAACGCGGGTGCGCACGTCTCGATCGCGGCAAGATCCGGGCCGTTCCCCGTCCCCTCCCCGCCTTCCTCTTTTAGGGCATCAGCAGCGCGGCGATCAGCAGCACCGCGAAGAAACCCATGAAGTCTGTGAGGAACGTGACGAAAATTGAGGATGAAACCGCCGGATCGCGTCCCATCTTCTCCAGGGCCAGCGGCGCCAGGATGCCGCCGACCGCCGCGGTGAAGATATTGGCCACCAGCGCCAGGCCCACGGTGATGGCCAATTTGGCGTTGTGATAGAAGGCGAAGGTGGCCAGGCCCATGACGATGGCCAGGGTCAGGCCGTTCATCACCCCAACCGACATCTCGCGAATGATGATCCGCCGGGCGTTGGCCGAGGTCAGCTCCTTGCTGGACAGGGCCCGCACCGCCACCGCCAGGGTCTGGGTGCCGGCGTTGCCGCCCAGGGACGAGACGATCGGCATCAGCACGGCCAGGGCCACCAGCTTGGCGATCTGGTCCTGGAAGATGGCGATGGCGCTGACGGCGATGGTCTCGGTGACCAGGTTGAGCAGCAGCCACGGCAAGCGCGAACGGACGATGTCGACCACCGAGGCGTCGCGGCCGGCGTCGCTGACCCCGGCCAGGGCCAGGATGTCCTCCTCGGCCTCCTCGCGGATGACCCCGACGATGTCGTCGACGGTGATCTGTCCCACCAGCCGGCCGCCCGGCTCGACCACCGGGGCGCTGATCAGGTGGTACTTGTCGAAGATGTAGGCGACCTCTTCCTGGTCCATGTCGACGGCGATCTCGGTCACCGGCTCCATGATCTCGGCCAGCGGAGTCTCCAGCTTGCTGGTCAGCAGCAGGCTGATCGGCAGGGCCCCCACCGGGGTGAAGCTGGGATCGACGACATAGACGTCGAAGAACAGCTCCGGCAGGCTGTCGGCGGACTCGCGCACATGGTCGATGGTCTGGCCGACGGTCCAGAACTGCGGCGCGGCCAGGAACTCGCGCTGCATGAGCCGGCCGGCCGTCTCGTCGTCATAGGCCAGGCTGGTCTCGATGGCGGCGCGGTCGCCCTCGTCCATGGCGGCCAGCACCTGGGCGCGCTTGCGATCGTCGAGGTCGTCGATGACGTCGGCGGCGTCGTCGGAATCCAGGTCCTCCAGGGCCCGCGCCAGGGTCGCCGAAGGCGTCGCCTCCAGCACCTCCTCGCGCAGGTTGTCGTCCATTTCCGCGAGGATCTCGCCCAGCCACTCGGGGTCGAGGACCGGGATCACCTCCTCGCGATAGGCGGCCGACAGGAAGCCCATCAGGTCGGCGACGTCGGCGGGCTCCAGCGCCCCGACCAGCTCGCGCAGGCGCTCGGTGTCGCCGCGGTCGGCCGCGTCGACCACCATGTCGACATAGTCGGGATTGAGGGCGTAGTCGTCGCCCAGGGCGAGGTCTTCGAGATCCTCCGCCGTCTGCGGATCGGGGATCGCGAGATTGAGACGCTTCTCGTCGGTCAGGTCGGCCGTTTCCCGGGTCATGGGGACCTCCTGAGCTTAAGGCGAGCGTCCTGCGCGGTTACGGATCGACGATGGTCGATTCCTCGGAATCAATCACCCAGAAAGGGTTAGAGCGCGCCCCGCGAAACGGAAACCGTTTTCGCCAGACGCGCTCTAGTCCTAGGCTCACTGGTGCGGTCGAGAAGACTCGAACTTCCACGGGTTGCCCCACAGCGACCTCAACGCTGCGCGTCTACCAATTCCGCCACGACCGCTCGCAGTGAGGGGCGGGGCGTAGCAAACTCGATCTGGTTTGGGAAGAGCGCAGTTCGCGGATGGCGAACTTGGCCTAGGCGCGGCCGGCCATGAAGTCGTAGACGTCGGCGGCGCGGGTCACCTGGATGGCGATGCGGTCGTCGCTGATCTGGATCTCGCCCCGGGCGATCGGGTGATTGTTGGCCAGGATCCACACCTCGTCATTGGTCTTGGCGTCGAGCGGGATCACTGCGCCGCGGCCCATGCGCAGCAATTGCTGCATGGGCAAGGTCGAGCGCCCCAGAACCACGGAGATCTCGATATTGACGGCGTTGACCTGGCTCACGAACTAAGGCCCCTGAAACGTACACGCGACGATGCTTCATCGCGCTCTCGCTCCTGCAAGTTTAAGGCCGCATGCTTGATCGCCCGTTAAGTCTTGAAAAATCAGGCGAACTCCTGCTGGCGAGGCCGGACGGGGCCCCGGTTGGGTGGGCGATTTCCGCCGGGTACGTGGATTACCCGGCAGCAGTGGCCGCCATGGAGGCGCGGGCCGCCGCCATCGCCGACGGAACGGCCGGCGAACTGGTGTGGTTGCTGGAGCATCCGCCGCTCTATACCGGCGGCGTCTCGGCCAAGGCCGCCGACCTGATCGCCCCCGACCGCTTCCCGGTGTTCGAGAGCGGCCGCGGCGGGCAGTACACCTATCATGGCCCCGGCCAACGGGTGGCCTATGTGATGCTCGACCTCACCCAGCGCGGCCGCGACGTACGCGCCTTCGTCGCGGCGCTGGAGGCCTGGATCATCGACGCCCTAGCCGCCTTCAACGTGGTCGGCGAGATGCGCGACGGCCGGGTGGGCGTGTGGGTCGAGCGCAAGGGGCCGGGCTGGTCGCGCGAGGACAAGATCGCCGCCATCGGCGTCAAGCTGCGCAGGTGGGTCAGCTTCCACGGGATCAGCCTCAACGTCGAGCCGGACCTCGACCATTTCAGCGGCATCGTCCCCTGCGGCGTCACCGAGCACGGGGTGACCAGCCTGGTCGATCTGGGCTTGCCGGTGACCCTGGACGAGGCCGACGCGGCCCTGCGG
>JAQGIN010000119.1 GCA_028291125.1 Caulobacter sp. | reverse complement strand
GCCGGGTCAGCGGCGTGCGCAGGTCGTGGCTGACCGAGGCCAGCAGGGCGGTGCGCTGGTCGATATGGCGCTGGATGCGGGCCTTCATGGCCAGGAAGGCCTGGGCCGCCTGGCGCACCTCGCGCGCGCCGTGCGGCTTGAAGGCGGGCTGGTCGACGCCGCGGCCGAAGGCGTCGGCGGCGTCGGCCAGGCGCTCGATGGCCCGCACCTGGTTGCGGATGAACAGGATGGCCACCGCCATCAGCAGCAGGGTGGCGACCACCATCCACAGCAGGAAGATATGGCCCTGGGTGGCGTAGGCCCGCTCGCGCGGGGCGATGATCCGCAGCACCCCGTCCTTCACCTGCACCTGGATGTCGACATAGGCGGTGTAGCGGTCGCTGGCGTCGAACCAGAACGGCGCGTCCAGCCGGTCGGACAGGGCCCGTTGCAGGGTGCGGTCGACGGCGGCGAACAGCGACGGCCGCCGGCCGGTGGGCAGCTTGGCCCCTTTGCGCAGGGCGATCGACAGGTCCATCGACTCCTGGGCCCGGTCGGCCAGCTTGGTCAGGCCCCCGGGGCTGGGATCCTCGCTGTAGGTCTCCACCGCCCAGGCGACGTCGCCGGCCAGGCCCTCCGCCAGGCGGCTGGTCACCGTTTCCCAGTGGGCGTCGAAAAACGCCCAGGTGACGGCGATCTGCATGATCGCCACCGGCAGCACGATGATCAGCAGGCTGCGGCCGAACAGCGAGGTCGGCAGCCAGCGCTTGATCTGGCGCGGAATGAACAGCTTGGTGCGCAGGCGCATGGTCAGTCGGGCGCCAGGCGATAGCCGATCCCGCGCACCGTCTGCAGATAGCGCGGGTTCTTGGGATCCGGCTCGATCTTGCGGCGCAGGCGGGTGACCTGGACGTCGACGGCGCGGCCGGTGGCGTCGACGGTGTCGCGGGCCAGCTCCAGCCGGTCGACCGGCTCGTGGGCGACGCGGGCCAGGCGGCGCAGCAAAGCGACCTCGGCCTCGGTCAGGCGGATCGGCGCGCCGTCGCGGGTCAGGGCCCCGCGCTCGGGCTCGAAGGCGCAGCGGCCCAGGCTCAGCTCGCGCGGCCCGGCCGGTTTCGCCCCGGTGCGGCGCAGGATGGCCTCGACCCTCAGCAGCAGCTCCTGCGGCTCGAACGGCTTGGCCAGATAGTCGTCGGCCCCGTGGGTCAGGCCCTCGATGCGGTCGCCGGCCCCGTCGCGGGCGGTGAGGATCAGGATCGGCGTGCGGCCCGCCTCGCCGCCCTTGGCGCGGATGCGGCGGGTGAAGGAAAAGCCGTCCTCGCCGGGCATCATCACGTCCAGCACCATCAGGTCGAAGTCGAGGGTGGCGCTCAGCCGGTCGGCCTGGGCGGCGTCGGCGGCGGTGGTGACGCGAAAGCCGGCCCGGGCCAGGAATTCCTTCAGTAGATTGCGGATGCGGTTGTCGTCGTCGACGACCAGCAGGTGGCGCTCGCGGCGTTCCTCGGGGCTCATCCGACCTCCCGTCTGGCGGGGCCGACGCCCTGCCGTGGCCCGGCCAGGGCCGCCAGAATGCGGCGGGTCCCGGCCACGCCGTCCAGGCCGCCGGTCCGGTAGGCCCGGGCCAGCAGTCCGCGCAATCTTTCCGCCACCCGGGCCTCGAAGGCCAGGCCTTCCGGCGTCAGGGCGGCGGGCCGCCGGCGGGCGTCGAGATCGCCGGGGGCCTTCTGGGCCAGGCCCAGGCGCTGCAGGTCCGACAGGGTGCGGCTGGCGGCCTGTTTCGACAGGCTGGTCAGTTTCGACAGGTCCTGGACGCCCACCCCCGGCCGGCGGCGCAGCAGGAAGGCGGCGCGCCAGTGCGAGCGGCCCAGGCCCGGGCCCTCGGCCTCGAGGGCGGCGTCGACCGCCGCCCACAGCGCCGCTTCGGCCAGCAAGATCAGCTCCAGCCCGCTGTCGAGCTCTTCGTCGCGCAGGATCAACCTAGGGTCGGCGAGGGGGCCCATCAGCGGGGAGCCTTCATCGAAAATGTGTCCATTTTATTTGACGCCAAGCCGTTGGGGGCGTCTAAAACCGCCGTTCCCATAGAGGAGGTCTTGGACCGATGTCTCTCGTTCCCTTCGACGATCGCGATGGATTCATCTGGCTGGACGGTCAGTTTGTACCCTGGCGCGAGGCGAAGGTGCACGTCCTGACGCACGGACTCCACTACGCCTCGGCGGTGTTCGAGGGCGAACGGATGTACGGCGGCGAGATCTTCAAGCTGACCGAGCACACCGAGCGGCTGTTCAAATCGGCCGAGATCCTCGATTTCCACATCCCCTACACGGTGGCGGAGATCGACGAGGCGTGCAAGGCGACCGCCGCCAAGAACGGCCTCACCGACTGCTACGTGCGGCCGATCGCCTGGCGCGGCAGCGAGATGATCGGCGTCTCGGCTCAGCAGACCAAGATCCACGTGGCCATCGCCGTGTGGGAATGGCCCAGCTATTTCGACCCGGCCACCAAGGCCAAGGGCATCCGCCTGACCTGGGCCAAGTACGACCGCCCGTCGCCGACCACCGCCCCGACCGCGGCCAAGGCGGCCGGCCTCTACATGATCTGCACCATCTCCAAGCACGCCGCGGAGAAGGACGGCTACGCCGACGCCCTGATGCTGGACTATCGCGGCTATGTGGCCGAGGCCACGGGCGCCAACGTGTTCTTCGTCAAGGACGGGGTGATCCACACCCCCACCCCCGACTGCTTCCTCGACGGCATCACCCGTCGCACGGTGATCGCCATCGCCAAGGGCCGCGGCCTGACGGTGACGGAGCGCCATATCGAGAAGGCCGAGCTTTCGACCTTCACCGAGTGCTTCATCGTCGGCACCGCCGCCGAGGTGACGCCGGTGTCGGAGGTGGGCGAGTTCCGCTTCACGCCGGGGGCGATCTCGTTGTCGCTGATGGACGCCTATGCCGGCCTCGTCCGCCGCGAGCGCGTCGCGGCCTAGGGACGACTTCGACGTATCGATCCCTCTATTTGCCATCATCCCCGCGAAGGCGGGGACCCAGGCGTTTTATCGTCGAGCGCCATGCCCTTCAGAAAAAGCCTGGGTCCCCGCTTTCGCGGGGATGATGGGTTTGAGATTGCGCTCCAAAGTCTGATCGTCCCCGCCTCGGCCACGCGCGGAGCGGGTTTTTGAGACTCATACGGCGCGCAGGAACACCAGCAGCTGATAAGGGTCGATGGCGTTGAGTTCGATCCCGGCCAGGTCGTATCCCGCCCAGTTCGCGCGGATGTGGTCCAGGCTGATCGTCGTATTGCCGTAGTGCGGGTTGTTGGCCTCGATCGCCCAGGCGTCGGGGGTGAAGGCGAAGCCGGTCGCCTCCAGGGCCGCCTTGTGCGCCGGTCCCTGTT
>JAQGIN010000113.1 GCA_028291125.1 Caulobacter sp. | reverse complement strand
GGCGATCGTGAAGGTCGACGCCCTGCCGGGCGTGAAGCTGAAGGCGCCTGTGCAGAGCTTCGCACCGGGGTCCGGGTCGGAATTCGCCCTGCTGCCCTTCGAGCCGGGCTCGGGCAATTTCACTAAGATCGTCCAGCGGGTGCCGGTGCGCCTGACCTTCGACGCCGGCCAGGCGGACCTGGCCAAGCTGCGCCCGGGTCTCTCGGCCAAGGTGACGGTGAAGCTGAGGTAGGGGAGAGGGCCTAGGCGGCCGCGGCCGTGCCTTCAGCGCCGCCCAGATTGTCCTGCAGGGCGCGCAGCAGGGTCTCGGGCTTCATGGGCTTCTCGACCACGCCGTTCATGCCGGCCTTCAGATAGCCGGCGGCGTCCTCGGGGTCGGCGTTGGCGGTCAGGGCGATGATCGGCACCTGGCCCGGCTTGCCCGAAAGCAGACGGATCTCCCGGGTGGCGGCGACGCCGTCCATGCGCGGCATCTTGATGTCCATCAAGATCAGGTCGAAGCGGCCGTTCCGCGCGGCGTCGACGGCCTCGACGCCGTCATTGACCTGTTCGGAGGTGCAGTCGAACAGCTCGCACAGGGCCTCGGCCACCATGCGGTTGGTGGCGTTGTCGTCGACGATGAGGATGTGGGCGGCGCGGCCGCGCATCGACGGCGCGTCCTCGCTGTCGTCGCCGATCAGGGCCTCGGGGACGACGGTGGAGAAGGTGATGGTCAGGCCGGCGCCGCGGTTGGCCTCGGCCTTGAGCACGCCGCCCATGGCCTTGGCGATGCGGTGGGCCAGGGCCATGCCGACGCCCAGCGCCATCTCGCTGCGGTCGGCGATGCGGCCGTCGCCAAGCGGGTCGAACACCCGGGCCAGGCGTTCCTCGGCCGAGCCCGGGGCGTTGTCGCGCACCCGGCCCTCCAGCTTCAGGCCGCCCTCGACGCGGCGGGCGCACAGCACCGCCTCGATCAGGCCGCGACCGCTGGACAGGGCGCTGTCGATCAGGGCGTCGAACACCTGCATGATGCGGTCGGCGTCGACCAGGACCGCGCCGTCGGGATCGCCGTCATAGGAGAACAGCAGGGTGGCGCCGCTTTCGACCGCCTTGATCGACCAGCGGGCGTCGATGGCGTCGGCCAGTTCGCGCAGCCGGTGCGGCCGCGGGGCCAGCGGCAGGCCGCCGGCCGCCGAATGGTGCAGGTCCATGGCCCGGCCGAGCATGCCGCGGATGTCGCCGCTGGTCTCGCTGATCGCCCGCACATAGGCGGCGGCGTCCGGCGACAGCCGCTGGGCGCCCAGGCGTTCGGTGAAGTTCAGCACCCCGTCGAGATGCTGGCCGATGTCGTGAGCCATGCGCTCGACCAGGGCCATGGCCTCGCGGGCGTCGCGGTGGCGGCGGCGGTGCGAGGCGAGTAGCGAGCTCAGGCCGCCGACCCCGACATAGCCGCCGGCCTCGTCCACGGCCACGAAGGCGGTGCGGAACACCGGGCTTTGCAGCTCTTCCAGGGAATCGATGAAGTCGCCGGCGTGGGTGGTGGCGGGGACGATGCGCGGGGCGGCGTCCATGACCTCGGCGATCGGAGTCTGGGCGAGGGCGTCGCCGGCCACCTGCATCATGCCCAGGAAGACGTCGCGATAGACCAGACCGATCGGCGCGCCGCGCGCGTCGACCACCGCCGTGGCGGGGGCATGGGGATCGGCCTGGAACCCGGCCAACACCACCTGGCAGGGGGTGTCGGGCGCGACGGGGTCACGGCGATCGATAAGGCTAAGAAGCGGTTCCATGCGGCCGTGGGTTTGTCGGTTAGCCGACACCCTGCCGGGTTTTGGCTTGAGAAGACGTTAAGTGCTCGACCGCCGACACAGAATTTCGACGTAAAAAAGGCGGCGGACCGAAGTCCGCCGCCTCAAGTTCATCCCCGATCGATCAAGAAAGGAAACGCTGTTCGATGTTTACCACTTCTTGGTGATGCTGACGCCGTAGAGGCGCGGCTCCAGCGTGTAGACGTTGGTGAACAGGCCCGACGAATCGTCGGTCGTGTAGGCGTCGGTGATCGGGGTGTCGTTCATCAGGTTCTTGACGTAGGCGGCGACCTCCACGCCCCAGTCCGGGCGCTCGAACTTGAGGGTGATATTGGCGTTCTCCCACGACTTCAGCTTGTCGTAGCTGGTGTTGTAGATGCGGGTGAACTGCTCGCTCTGGCGGTAGTAGTCGCCGCGCAGGGTGGTGGTCCAACCGCCCGGCAGATCCCAGCTGTATTGGGCCCCCAGCGACACGGTCCAGTGCGGCGAATTGGGCAGCTCGTTGCCCGACAGGTTGGCGGCGCGGCCGTCGATGCTGGCCCCGGCCGAGTAGTTGTAGAGCCCCACCCCGTTGGCCAGTTGGTTGGCGGTCAGGGCCAGGGTGGCCAGGCCGGTGGCGTTGGCCTGCGGGAAACCCGCCGCCATCAGGGCCCCGACCAGGGCCGCCGGCCCGGCTCCGGGCCCGCCCGCCGCCGCCAGCACCTGCTGGACGCCGGCCGCCTGGGCGGCCGTCAGACCCGCTCCGCCCGCCGCCGCCGCCGTGGTCAGCAGGGCGCTGGTCAGCTCGCTGTAATAGGTGCCGGTCCCGGTGCCCGGGCCGGCGCAGGCCAGGGGCAGGGTGCCGCCGAGGCCGGCCCCGAGGATGGTGGCCACGCCCTGGGTGGTGAGGATGCAGTTGCTGCCGAGGGCGGCGGTGGGCCGCGCGGCCTTGACCAGGGTCAGGGTCGGGTCGCCCTGGGTGCGGTTCATGGTGTCGATCGAGGTGACGCCGCCGCCGATCTTGGTGTCCAGATAGCCGATGGCGGCGTTGAAGCGCAGGTTGTGGACCGGCGACCAGATCGATTCCAGCTCGGCGCCCCAGATCTTGGCGTTGATGTTCTCGTTCACCGACGTGCGGTTGACGATCTTCGAGATCTGGTAGCCCTGGTAATCGTAATAGAAGCCGGTGGCGTTCACGATCAGACTGCCGCCGGCCAGGGTGTTCTTGGCCCCGATCTCGATGGCGTTGACGAATTCCGGATCATAGGTGGCGGCCACGCCGGCGATGCCGACCGCCCCGGGCGGGTTGATGCCGCCGCCCTTATAGCCCTTGGAATAGAAGGCGTAGAGTAGGGTCTCGTCGGTGAAGCCGAGATTGGCCTTCCAGTCGAAGCCGAAGCGACCGGTGACTTCCTTGAAGTCGGCGGTCTGCAGCGGCGGATTGCCGGTGATCAGGCCGTAGCCTGGGGCCAGCAGCGACGTGCTGATATTGGTCTGCAGCTTGCGGTCGTGGGTGTAGCGCAGGCCCAGGGTGAACTTCAGGTCCTCGTTGGCCTGGTAATAGACCTCGCCGAACGCCGCCCGCGACTTCAGGTGATAGGGTGTGCGGTTGTCGTAATAGTTGTGGCCAGCGCCGCTGGGCGTGGCGGCGGTGTCGATGCCGATGCAGTTGGCGGTGGTGGCCGGATTGCAGTTCGGATTGCCGGTGTTGGAGAAGTTCAGCGCCAGGGCCGAGATCGTCAGGCCGTTGCTGACCACATAGTAGTCGGTGGTGGTCTTGTAGTCGAAATAGATGCCGCCGACGTTGAAGTTGATCGGCCCGTCGAAGCTGGATTGCAGGCGGATTTCCTGGCTGAACTGCTTGGCGTCGCCGGACGAGATGTCATAGGTCAGGAACGAGTTGCCGGGACCCACTTGCGGGTCGACGAAGTTGCCGCCGGGGGTCAGGGCGGTGCTGTTGAAGGTGCCCGGCGAGATGTTCCGGAAATAGTCCTGCTTCGAATAGATGTCGCCCTTGCTGCGCGAGGTCAGGGCGGTGAACTG
>JAQGIN010000075.1 GCA_028291125.1 Caulobacter sp. | reverse complement strand
CGCCGCAGGACGTCATCGCCTACGCCGCCGACCTGCTGGGCGTCGCCATTCCCCCCGACCTGCCGATCGGCGAGGCCGGGCTGTCGGTGGCGGCCCAGCGGTTCTACGCCGAGAACAAGCGGGTCTCCAACGCCCTAGCCAAGGCCGAGCTGGGCTGGCAGCCACGGTATCCGAGCTATCGCGAGGGGTTGCGGGGGATTTTGGACGGCGGGGGGTAGACACTCGCCCCCTCCGGGCCTTCGGCTCTCCTTCCCCAGAGGGGGAAGAGTTTCCGGGGCCGATCAATCCAGACTCCACTCCCCTATGGGGACGGACGACCGCGAAGCGGTCCGGTGGGGGCCAGTGCGCGCCCTACCCCGCCATCTCCGCCACCGCCCCCACCAGTCGCGCCAGGTCCTGCGGCCGGCTCAGCCGGTGGTCGCCGTCCTTGATCAGGGTGAACACCACGTCGTCGCCCTTCAGGGCGTTGGCCAGCTGCAGGGCGTGGGTCCAGGGGACGTCGGGGTCGGCGCCGCCCTGCAGCACCCGCACCGGACAATCGATCGGCACGGGACCGTCGAGGATCGACCAGCGGGCCCCGTCCTCGAGCAGGGCGGCGGTGATCGGATAGGGATCGCCGTATTCCGACGGCCGCATCCACACGCCGTCGCGGGCCAGATCGGCCAAGGCTTGCGGCGACAGCGACGGCGCCATCAGCGTCTCGGTGAAGTCGGGGGCGGGCGCGACCAGCACCATCCCCTTCACCCGCTCGGGCCGGACCATGGCCGCCAGGCAGGCCAGCCAGCCGCCCATCGAGGAGCCGACCAGCACCACCGGCCCCTCGGTGAGCTGGTCGATCACCGCCAGGGCGTCCTCACGCCAACGGGTGATCGTACCCTCGGCGAAGTCGCCGTCGGACTGGCCATGGCCGAAATAGTCGAAGCGCAGGAAGTCGCCGCCGGTCGCCGCGGCGCGGTCGGCCAGGGCCTGGGCCTTGGTCCCGTTCATGTCGGACCGAAAGCCGCCCAGCCAGACGACGGTGGGACCGCTCCCGTTCACCCGTCGCCAGGCCAGGCGATCTGGGCCGCGAACCAGGCAATCTTGGATTTCGGTCATGGCTTCGCCCCTTTCCTTTCGCTAATGACGGCTCTTCAATCCCGCGCGAGCGTGTTGTGTCCATCCTTCCCGCCGATTTTACATTGCTGCAGGTCACTCCCGAGCTCGAGACGGGCGGGGCGGAGCAGACGACGATCGACGTCGCCCACGCGGTGATCGAGGCGGGCGGCCACGCCCTGGTGGCCACCAAGGGCGGGCGGATGGCGGCGCGGCTGGCGGCCGACGGCGGCCGCCTGGCCCACATGCCGGCCCAGTCGAAGAACCCGCTGGTGATGCTGGGCAACGCCGCCCGGCTGGTCGACCTGATCCGCCGCGAGAAGGTCAGCCTGGTCCACGCCCGCTCGCGCGCCCCGGCCTTCTCGGCCCTGTGGGCGGCGCACTTCACCAAGACCCCGTTCGTGGCCACCTATCACGGGGTCTACAACGCCCGCTCCAATCTCAAGCGCTGGTACAACGCGGTGATGACCAAGGGTGATTTGGTGATCGCCAATTCCGAGTTCACCCGCGCCCATGTCATCGCCGAGCACGGCATCGACCCCGACAAGGTGGTGGCCATCCCGCGCGGCGTCGACCTGTCGCGCTTCGAGCCGGGCCTGGTCTCGGCCGAGCGCATCATGGCCCTGCGCCAGGCCTGGGGGATCGATCCCGGCGAGCGGCGGCTGAGGGTGCTGCTGGCCGGCCGCCTGACCCGCTGGAAGGGTCAGGCCCTGGCCATCGAGGCCCTGGCCAAGCTGAAGGCGGTCAGCGACGACCGCATCCTGCTGCTGCTGGTCGGCGACGACCAGGGCCGCGCGGCCTATCGCGCCGAGCTGGAGCACATGATCGCCCAGGCCGGCCTTGGCGACGCGGTGCGGCTGGTCGGCCATTGCGACGATATGCCCGCCGCCTATCTGCTGGCCGATCTAGCCATCGCCCCGTCGCTGGAACCGGAGGCCTTCGGCCGCACGGCGGTGGAGCCGCAGGTCATGGGCCGGCCGGTGATGGCCGCCGACCACGGGGCCGCCCGCGAGACGGTCATTGACGGCGACACCGGCTGGCTGGTCGCGCCCGGGGATCCCGAGGCCTGGGCCGAGGCGCTGTCCAACGCCTGCGCGGCGGGCGCGGCGCGGCGCCAGACCATGGGCCAGGCGGCGCGAGCCCGGGCCCGGCGGTTGTACTCGGTGGCGACGATGTGCGAAGCCACGCTGGAGGTCTATGCGCGGGTGCTGACGACTCATCGGGCGAGGGGAACGGGGTGAGCCGGGAGATCAAGAAGATCCTGGTGATCAAGCTGGGTGCCCTGGGCGATTTCGTCCTGGCCCTGGCGGCGATGAGGAAGATCCGCGAGGCCCATCCGCGCGCCAAGATCACCCTGCTGACCACCCCGCCGTTCGAGGCCCTGGCCAAGCTGTCGCCCTATGTCAACGCCGTCGAGACCGACGGCCGGCCCGGCGACTTCCAGGATCTGACGCGGATGCTGCGCCGCCTGCGCGCCGCCCGCTACGACCGGGTCTACGACCTGCAGACCAACAATCGCACCAACTGGTACTTCCAGGCCCTGCGGCCGTTTCCGCCGCAATGGTCGGGGATCGCCTACGGGGCCGGCCTGCCGCAGCGCGGCTCGGCCCGGCTGACCATGCACACCCTGGAGCGCCAGGCCGACCAGCTGAAGGCGGCCGGCATCTGGCCCGACGCCCCGACCGAGCCGGGCAGCGCCCCGCCGCCCGATCTGTCGTGGATCCTCAAGGTCGCCAAGGGCGTCCGCGCCCCGGCGGCCGGCGGCAAGCCCTATGTGCTGCTGGTGCCAGGCGGCTCGTCCCACCGGCCCGAGAAGCGCTGGCCGCTGGAGAACTTCGCCCAGCTGGCCGCCGTGCTGAAGGACCGCGGCCTGGACGTGCTGATCATCGGCGGGCCGCAGGAAAGCGCCATGGCCCGCCACATCCAGAAGGCCCTGGGCGGCAAGGCCCGCGACCTGACCGGCCGCACCGACTTCGCCCAGCTGGCCCTGCTGGGGGCCAAGGCGGCCCTGGTGGTCGGCAACGACACCGGCCCCACCCACCTGCTGGCCGCGGCCGGGGCCCCGACCATCGCCCTCTTCTCCGAGGCCTCCGACCCGGCCCTGTGCGGCCCGCGCGGCCACGTGACGGTGATCACCTCGCACGACCTGAAGGCCCTGCCGGTCAGCACCGTGGCCAGCGCGGCGATCACGCTGCTGCATTGAGCCTTCTCCTTCTCCCGCAAGGGGAGAAGGAAGATCCGCGATATCGACGGGTCGATCGCCGCGACCATCGACGGTTGAAACCGGAAGGGTGCGCCCCCACATCCGATTTCCGGCGAAAATATCGCCCCGTTCCCAGGTCATCGCGGGCAGGATCGCTCGATCGCCCAAATCCAGGGCGTCGCGACGTCGCTTTCGCCCAGCGCTTGATAGCGCGCAACGCCTTAGTCATATATCATCGCGTAAGCGACGCCTTCTCTCGCGCCGCGAGAAACCCTTTCAACTGTCCCGGAGCCGCCCCTATTCGCCGTCCTATGCAAACGCCGCCCGTCAAGGATGGTCCGCGTATCAACGATGAGATCCGAGTCCCCCGCGTCCTGCTGATCGACCAGAATGGCGAGAAGCAGGGTGAGATGCCGACTTCCTCCGCCCTCGAGGCCGCGGAAGAAGCCGGTCTGGACTTGGTCGAGATCGTTCCCAACGCCAACCCTCCCGTCTGCAAGATCCTGGATTTTGGCAAGTTCAAGTTCCAGGAGCAGAAGAAGAAGAACGAGGCGCGCAAGCGGCAGAAGGTGGTCGAGCTCAAGGAGATCAAGCTCCGCCCGAACATCGACATCCACGACTACGAGGTGAAGGCCCGGTCGATGACCCGGTTCTTCGAGGAGGGCGACAAGGTCAAGGTGACCCTGCGCTTCCGCGGCCGCGAAATGGCCCACCCCGAGCTTGGGATGAAGCTGCTGCTCAAGGTCAAGGCCGACTTCGACGAGATCGCCAAGGTCGAGTACGAGCCGCGCATGGAAGGCCGCCAGATGATCATGATCCTGGCCCCGCGCTAAGCGGACCCGACATCGCC
>JAQGIN010000072.1 GCA_028291125.1 Caulobacter sp. | reverse complement strand
GCCGGGTCGGGGCCGCGCACCAGGGCTCGCCAGCCGCGGCCGAGGGTCTTTTCAAGCAGTTCCGGCAGCACCTGCTCGAGCGCGCTGCGCTCGAGGTGATAGAACCAGACGTCGCAAGGGGTGGCGGCCATGCTGCAGCCTAGCCTTCGTAGGCGTCGGCCACCAAGCGGTTGAGCAGCCGCACGCCGAAGCCGGCCGCGCCGTCGGGCACGGTCGGATCGTTGGACGGCTTGCGCCAGGCGGTCGAGGCGATGTCGAGGTGAGCCCAGGGCAGGCCGTTGACGAACTTCTGCAGGAACAGGCCGGCGGTGATCGAACCGCCCGGCCGGCCGCCGATGTTCTTCATGTCGGCGATCGGGCTCTCGATCTGCTTCTCGTAGGCGGCTGGCAGCGGCATCCGCCACAGCGGCTCGCGCTCGGCCTTGCCCGCTTCCAGAAGTTTCTCCGACAAGCCGTCGTTATTGCTGAACAAACCGGCATAGTCGTGACCCAGCGAGATGATGATCGCCCCGGTCAGGGTGGCCAGGTCGATCATGAACTTCGGCTTGAAGCGGTCTTGCGTGTACCAAAGGGCGTCGGCCAGGACGAGACGGCCCTCGGCGTCGGTGTTGATGACCTCGATGGTCTGGCCCGACATCGAGGTGACCACGTCGCCCGGGCGCTGGGCGGCGCCGTCGGGCATGTTCTCGACCAGGCCCAGCACGCCGACGGCGTTGACCTTGGCCTTGCGGCCGGCCAGGGCGTGCATCAGCCCGGCCACGGCGGCGGCCCCGCCCATGTCCCACTTCATGTCCTCCATGCCCTCGGCGGGCTTGATGGAGATGCCGCCGGTGTCGAAACAGACGCCCTTGCCGACGAAGGCGATCGGCTGGGCGGCCTTGTCGGCGGCCCCGGTCCAGCGGATCACCGCCAGCTGGCTCTCGCGGCGGCTGCCCTGCCCCACGCCGAGCAGGCTGCCCATGCCCAGCTTGGCCATGGCGGCCTCGCCGAGAATCTCAACCTGCAGGCCCATCGGCTCCAGGGCCTTGACCCGGCGGGCGAACTCCTCGGGATGCAGGATATTGGCCGGCTCGGAGACCAGATCGCGGGCGAACAATATGCCGTCGGCCACGGCCTCGAGCGATTCGAAGGCCTTGGCGGCCTTGGCCGGATCGGCGGCGGCGATCTTGACCACCGTCACCGACGGCTTCTTCTCGGCCTTCTCGGTGGTGCGGTACTTGTCGAATCGGTAGGCGGCCAGCTTGACGCCGAACGCCGCCCGAGCGGCGGTCTCGGCGTCGCCGCCCAGTTTGAGCACCAGTTCGCTGACGCCGCTGGCCTTGACCGCCTGATAGGCGTGGGCGGCGGCCTGTTCGATCGCCTCGGGCTCCACCGCCCCGACGCCGTCGACCCCGACCAGCACCACGCGGGCGGCCTCCAGCCCGGCCGGGGCGGCCAGGTCGAGGGTCTGGCCCTTGGCTCCGGTGAAGCGGCCACCGGCCACGGCGCGGGCCAGGGCCCCGCCGCTGGCCTCGTTGACCGCCTTGGCCTCGGGCGACAGCGCCGCGGCCTCATAGGCCAGAACCGCGAGGGCGGCGTTGGCGCCGGCCTGGATGTCGGCGGGGACGAACTCGATACGCATGACGCGCTCCTGAAAACCTTATCGGGCGGCATAGTCCAAGCCGGGGCGCTAGAAAAGGCTCGGCGCGTTCTACGGTGACGTCACCGGTTGTGCCGGGACGAGACGCCCGTGTAGAACACCCCTCTTTCTCCGCGGTTCGCCGCGCGGCTCCGCTGTCCCCCGAACCCCATCTCGATGCGCCTGATCGAACGCTACCTGTTTCGCGAGCTTCTGGGACCGGCGCTTCTGGCGACGACCGCCTGCAGCGCCGTGGCCCTGCTGGCCAGCAGCCTGTCGCAGTTCGACCTGCTGGTCGACCAGCGCCAGAACGCCATGGTGTTCGTGCGGGTCATCGGCCTGGCCCTGCCGCAGCTGATCAATCTGCTGCTGCCGATCGCCCTGCTGGTCGGGGCGCTGGTGGCGCTGAATCGTCTGCACACCGAGCAGGAGATCGTCATCTGCTTCGCCGCCGGCATGAGCCGCTGGCGGGTGATCTCGCCGGCCATGCGGTTGGCGGCGATGGCCACCCTGCTGTCGCTGGCCCTGAGTCTGTGGGTGCAGCCCTGGGCGGCGCGGGAGGGTCGGGAGATTCGTTTCGCGGTGAAGACCGACCTGGCCGCCACCCTGGTGCGGGCCGGCGAATTCACCGAGCCGGGCTCGGGCCTGACCGTCTACGCCCAGTCGATCGACCGCGACAACCTGATCCACAACCTGTTCATCCACCAGGACAAGGGCAATGGCGGGGCCACCACCTACACCGCCCGCGAAGGCGTCATCGCCACCAAGAACGACAAGCCGGTGCTGATCATGCGCAAGGGCTCCAACCAGGAGTTCTCGTCGTCGGGCGTGCTGAACTATCTGTCGTTCGACGAATATGTCTTCGACCTGTCGAGCCTGTTCGAGGACGACGAGCTGCTGCACTACAAGATCAGCGACCGCTATCCGCACGAGCTGTTCTTCCCCGACCTGACCCAGGACTGGGAGCGCAAGAACCGCGTCAAGCTGCTGGCCGAGGGCCATTCGCGCATCGCCTCGCCGCTGTACAACATCGCCATGATGGCGATGGCCCTGGCGGCGGTGATCGGCGGCTCGTTCAACCGCATGGGCTATGGCAAGCGCATCGCCGCCGTCGGGGCGGCCGCCGCCGTGGTCCGCATCGTCGGCTTCGCGGTCCAGGCCGCCTGCGACGACAATGTCTGGTTCAACGTCCTGCAATACGCGGTGCCGCTGGGCGCCACCTGGTGGGCCATGCTGCAGATCTTCCGCCAGAAGGTGGCGCACTACGTGCCGATCTGCCCGACCGGCAAGGCCGGCCTGACCGCGGGGCGCGCATGAGCTTCGGCGTCGGCATGATCGAGCGCTACGTCCTGAAGCGGACGGTGGTCTCGCTGGGCACGGCCCTGGCGGTGCTGACCGCCCTGGTGGTGCTGATCGGCTTCGTCGAGACCTCGCGCGAGGTCGGCACCCGGGTCGAGGTCGGCTTCGGCGAGCTGATGCTGCTGACGGCCATGCGCGCGCCGTCGACCATCCTGCTGCTGACCCCGTTCGTGTTCCTGTTCGGCACGCTGGGGGCCTATGTCGGCCTCAACCGCCGCAGCGAACTGATCGCCATGCGGGCGGCCGGCGTCTCGGCCTGGCGGTTCATCTTCCCGGCGGCCGGCGCCGCGTTCCTGATCGGCATCCTGACCGTCACCGCCCTGAACCCGCTCACCGCCAGCATGAACGCGGTGTTCGAGAACAATCGCACCGGCATGCTGGAAAACTACCTGAAGACCGCGCCGCGCGTGCTGTGGCTGCGCCAGGGCGACGGCCATAACCAGATCGTTATCCGGGCGGTCAGCCGCGATCGCGTCGACGGCGCGGTGCGCCTCAAGGGCGTGTCGCTGTTCATCTTCAGCCCCAACGCCAACGGCCTGATGGAGTTTTCGCGCCGCATCGAGGCCTCCGAGGCGCGGCTGACCTCGGGCTTCTGGCGCCTGACCGGCGTGCGCGAGGCCTCGCCCGGCGCCGGGGCCATCCAATCCGAAAGCCTGTCGATTCCCTCGACGCTCGATGAGCGGAGCGCCTCGGAGCGATTCGTCTCGCCCGACGCGGTGGCCTTCTGGCGGCTGCCGGCGGCGATTCGCGACAGTGAAAAGGCCGGGTTCGCCGCCACGACCTATCGGCTGCGCCTGCAGCAGCTCTTCGCCACGCCGCTGCTGTTCGCGGCCATGTCGGTGCTGGCGGCCGCCTTCTCGCTGCGCCTGATCCGCCTGGGAGGCCTGGCCAGCCTGGCCGGTTCGGGCGTGGCGCTCGGCTTTGTGTTTTTCTTCTTCAACCAGTTGTGCGAAGCCCTGGGCAAGGCGGAAGTCGTGGCCCCGTTCGCCGCCGCGTGGACACCGCCCTTGATGGCCATGCTGTGCGGCTTCACCTTGCTTTGCTACACCGAAGACGGATGACCCCGATTACCGCGTTCAAAGCCGTTTCCCGCCCCCGCCTGCTTTCCGGCGCGGCCCTGCTCGTCCTGATGGCCGGCGCCCTGGTCGGCGGGCAGGCCCAGGCGCAGATCTTCGGCAAGGCCGCCCCGCCCGCCGCCCCCAAGGTCGCGCCGATGGGGACGTTCGAGGACGGCCTGGGCGAAGACGGCTTCTATCTGGAAGCCGACACCCTGATCCGCGACGAGAAGAACGGTCCGGTCATCGCCCGCGGCGAGGTCGAGGCCCGCTACCGCGGCAAGGTCGTCCGCGCCCAGGAGGTCACCTACGACCGCGCCAGCGGCGTCGCCACAGCCAAGGGCGGGGTGACGATCATCAATGCCGACGGCTCGGTGGAGACCGCCGACGAGGCGCGGCTCGACAAGGATTTCGAGACCGGCTTCGCCTCAGGCTTCGCCGCCCGCCTGTCCGACGGCAGCCAGATCGCCGCCGCCACGGTCACGCGTCGCAGCCCGACCGTCGACGTGCTGAGCAAGGCCATCTACACGCCATGCGAAGTCTGCGCCGAGGACCCCAATCCGACCTGGTCGGTGCAGGCCGATTCTGTCACCCGCGATACGGCCAAGGGCTCGATCATCTACCGGAACGCGGTGATCCGCGTGAAGGGCGTGCCGCTGCTCTACTTGCCGGCCTTCTGGATGCCGACGCCGGGCGCGGCCGCCAAGTCCGGCCTGCTGACCCCGAAGATCGGCCTGACCGACCGCCGCGGCTTCTCCTACGAGCAGCCCTATCTGCAGGCTATCTCGCCGTCTTCGGATATCGTGATAAGCCCTCAATTCAACACGTCAATCAATCCA
>JAQGIN010000063.1 GCA_028291125.1 Caulobacter sp. | reverse complement strand
CCCCAAGCGCCGAGGGAGCTTGGCTAAGGTCGTCGGGGTGAGTGTGCGTCCCCCGGGCGCCCTTGCGCCTTACCGCCGACGCCTATCCCCGCTCGCGGGTCCGTTCGAAGCGGATCTTGGGGAATTTCTCGGTGACGTAGCCGATTTCCCAGCTCGACTTGCCGAGGAACACCGGGGCGTCGTCGATGTCGGACGCCATCGCCGTCTTGTGCTTGTTGCTGAAGTCCTCGAGGTCGGCGCGCTCGCCGCTGATCCAGCGTGCCTCCGAATAGGGGGCCGCCTCGAAGATCACGTCCAGGGCGTATTCGCCGCCCAGCCGGTCGGCCATGACCTCGAACTGCAGCTGGCCGACGGCCCCGACGATGAAGTCGGAGCTGCCAAGCATCGGCCGAAACAGCTGGGTCACCCCTTCTTCCGCCAGGCCCTCCAGCGCCTTCTTCAGGTGCTTGGCCTTCAGCGGATCCTTGACCCGCACGCGGCGCAGGATCTCGGGCGCGAAATTGGGCAGGCCGGCGAAGCGCAGGGCCCCGGTCTCGCTGAGGCTGTCGCCCACCCGCAGCACGCCGTGGTTGGGAATGCCGATAACGTCGCCGGCGAAGGCCTCCTCGGCCAGTTCGCGGTCGCTGGCGAAGAACATGATCGGCGCGTTGACGCTCATCGACTTGCCGGTGTTCTGGGCTTTGAGCTTCATGCCGCGGGTGAAGCGGCCGCTGGTCAGGCGCAGGAAGGCGATGCGGTCGCGGTGGTTGGGGTCCATATTGGCCTGGACCTTGAACACGAAGCCCGAGACCTCCGGGTCGCCGGGGGCGACATGGGTCTCCACCCCGGCCCGGCTGACCTTGGCCGGATGCGGCGGGGGGGCGTAGGCGCCGATGCCGGCCAGCAGCTCGTTGACCCCGAAATGGCGCAGGGCCGAGCCGAAGAACACCGGCGTCATGTGGCCTTCGAGGAACGACTGCACGTCGAACGGCTTGGCGGCCTCGGAGACCAGGGCCGCGCCGTCCTCGACCTCGGCCTGCTCGTCGGGGTCGAGATACTGGACGATGGCGTTGGAGCGGATCGGCACGTGGGCCGGGTGGCCCTCGTCGTCGGTCGAGCTCTTCTTGGCGTAGGGGATGAACTTCTGGGCCCGCAGGTCGAGCATGCCCTTGAACCGTCCGCCCGAGCCGGCCGGCCAGTACAGCGGGGCCGGGTCCAGGGCCAGCTTGCTCGACACCTCGTCCAGCAGCTCGAACGGGTCCTGGGCCTCGCGGTCCATCTTGTTGATGAAGGTGATGATCGGGATGTCGCGCAGGCGACAGACCTCGAACAGCTTCAGGGTCTGAGGCTCGATGCCCTTGGCGGCGTCCAGCACCATGATCGCCGCGTCGGCGGCGGTCAGGGTGCGGTAGGTGTCCTCGCTGAAGTCCTCGTGGCCCGGGGTGTCGAGCAGGTTGAACATCAGGCCGTCGTGATCGAAGGTCATCACCGAGGCGCTGACCGAGATGCCGCGCTCGCGCTCGATCTTCATCCAGTCGGACTGGGTGCGGCGGGCCTGGCCGCGGGCGCGCACGGCCCCGGCCGCCCGAATCGCCCCGCCGGCCAGCAGCAGGTTCTCGGTCAGGGTGGTCTTGCCGGCGTCGGGGTGGCTGATGATGGCGAAGGTGCGCCGACGGGCGGCTTCGGCGGCGGGCGAATGGCTCATGCGCGGGGGTTAGCCGGAAGCCGGGTTTTTGTCACCTCCGCGCTTTGCCTCCTCAAGCCAGCGGGCCGTCGGACGTTCAAGACGCCTGTCCGCGAACCCTGGCGATCAGCGCCTGGGCCCGGGTGGCGAGGGCGCCGCCGTGCGGGTTGTTGGCCACCGGCGTCAGGATGTCGACGGCCTCGGCGGCCCGGCCGCGGGCCAGCAGGGCCTCGCCGGCCTGCAGCCGCACGGGGTCGACCTGCGGCGCCAGCTCGACGGCCCGCAGCAGGGCGTTGATGGCGTTCTCGGTCGGATAGTCCGGCTGGCCGGCGCGGATGCGGGCGTAGTTGTAGAGCACCTGATAGTCGTCGGGCTCGATCCTGTAGGCGCGGGCCAGCAGGGCCGAGCCCTCGGCCACGGCGGTGGACCCATGCTGGGGGTCGGCCTCGACCTGGCGCACCCGGCTGTAGGCCGCCAGGCGCAGGGCCGGCAGGTCGTTGGGATCGGTGGCCAGCATGGTGTCGAGCAGCTTGCGGCCGGCGGCCTGGTCGCCGATCGACACCTCCATCTGGGCCAGGGTCAGCTGGGCGAAACGGTCGTCGGGATAGCGGGCGGCGGCGGCGCGGATCCTGGCCGCCAGGGCGGCGCGATCGGCCGGGGCCACGCCGAGCTTGACCCTTTGGCCCAGCAGCATCAGCTCGTCGGCCGAGGGCGGCTCTGGCGTCACCGTCATCGCCACGGTCGGCGGCCCCGGGCGCGGATAGTCGCGACCGGCCAGGGAATTCTTGGCGTAGATCCGCAGCTTGCCCTCGAGCGCCTTCTCGTCGTCGCCATAGGTGGCGGTCCAGGCCGCCAACGGGGCCGCGCCCTGGCCGACGGCCGCGACATACGCTCCCAGCTTGCGCCGCCGCTCGGGGTCGGACAGCGTGTAGTGGGTCAGCAGCCAGGCCTGGGCGTAATAGACGTTGCCGCGCTGCAGCCCCGACGCGTCCATGCGCTTGTTCATCAGGTCGCGGAGGGGGATCCACGGCTGCAGCAGCAGGGCGTTGGCCCGGCCCGGGTTGAAACGCCCGACCTCGCGCACCGTGGGCTCCAGTTTGGCGGTCATGAAATATTCGGCGTAGCCCTCGGTCAGCCAGGCCGGATAGGCCGCCGGATAGTTCTGGCGCATGAAGTGGTGGACGTATTCGTGCAGCACGACATCGTCCTCGGAATCCCCCGCCGTGCGGATGCCGATCGCGAAGATGTCGCCCAGGCCGGCGCTGTAGAAGCCGCGCAGGCCGGGCGGCGCGCCGGGACGGACCAGATTCATCTCGCCCGGGCCGCTGACCAGGTAGAGGTCCAGTTTGCGGCCGGGCGGGGCGTCCAGCGGCTGGCCGTGGACGCGGCGCAGCAGGTCGTCGAAATCCTCCAGGTCGCTCACATAGTCGCGCAGCGTCCTTTCGTCGCTGCTGGTGTGGACGATGAAATGGGCGCTTTCGGCCCGCAGCCAGCGGGCGGCGTGGGCCGGGCCGGCGAAGACGACGGCGGCCAGCAGCAACACGCCCGACGCCGCCCGGGCCAAACTCGTCGATCGCACGCAGCGCCCCCAATCCCTGTCTGGAGCGGAGATTAGGAGGCGCACAACCTGGAGTAAAGCCTCGCCGCAAGGCGGGATTCGGTGCGGCCGGCCCGGCTGTCCGTCGCCGCCCGGACCAGGTGAATCGCCCATTAACCAAGCGTCGCCGTCCGCTAAAACGGCTGTTCGAGATAACCCTAGCCAGAATGGGGATATGGAGTCATGCTCCGATTGTTACGCAAAGTTCATCGAGCAGAATGGGCTGGCGTGACGGAGGACGCAAAATGGCTCTGTACAACGACCATTCGCATCATCATCGGCCCAAGGTCGAACCCGCGCAGAGCGCGCTCTGCGCCGCCACCTGCGTGGCCGGCCTGGTGATCGCGGCCATGGCGCTGCAGTGGGTGTTCGGCCTGATCTTCTAGCCCGGCCGGCCTCGCCACTAAATTTTCGACGGCGCGCATCGTCCGCGCCCCTGCCGAGTTGTGCTTCCGTCGATCATGACGGGAGAGCACCATGGCCAAGTCCCCACCCTCGCCCAGCAAAGCGCCCACCGCCCCGCGCGCCGAAACCCACCAGACCGCCGACGACAGCGGCGGCGTGGTCCTGACCACCAATCAAGGCATACCGGTCAGCGACAATCAGAACGCCCTGACGGTCGGGCCTCGCGGGCCCACCCTGCTGGAGGACTTCGTCCTCCGCGAGAAGATCACCCATTTCGACCATGAGCGCATTCCCGAGCGCATCGTCCACGCCCGCGGCTCGGCCGCCCACGGCTATTTCGAGCTGACCCAGTCGCTGGCCGCCTACACCACCGCCGACTTCCTGCAGCGGCCGGGCGACAGGGTGCCGGTGTTCGCCCGCTTCTCCACCGTGGCCGGCGGGGCCGGCTCGGTCGACCTGCCGCGCGACGTCCGCGGCTTCGCGGTCAAGTTCTACACGGGGCAGGGCAATTTCGATCTCGTCGGCAACAACATCCCGGTGTTCTTCATCCAGGACGCCATGAAGTTCCCCGACCTGGTGCACGCGGTGAAGATGGAGCCGCACACCGGCTATCCGCAGGCCGCCAGCGCCCACGACAATTTCTGGGACTTCATCTCCCTGACCCCCGAGAGCTTCCACATGATCATGTGGGCGATGAGCGACCGGGCCATTCCGCGCAGCTTGCGAATGATGGAGGGCTTCGGCGTCCACACCTTCCGGATGGTCAACGCCGAGGGCGCCTCGACCTTCGTCAAATGGCACTGGCGGCCGACCATCGGCAGCCAGTCGGTGGTCTGGGACGAGGCGGTGAAGATCAGCGGCGCCGATCCCGACTTCCACCGCCGCGACCTACACGAGGCGATCAAGGCCGGCGACTTCCCCGAATGGGAGCTGGGCCTGCAGTTGTTCACCCAGGACGAGGCCGACGGTTTCGACTTCGACGTCCTCGACCCGACCAAGATCATTCCCGAGGAGGTGGTGCCGCTGATCGTGGTCGGCCGGCTGGTGCTGGACCGCAACCCCGACAACTTCTTCGCCGAGACCGAGCAGGTGGCGTTCTGCCCGGCCAATATCGTTCCCGGCCTCGACTTCTCCAACGACCCGCTGCTGCAGGGCCGATTGTTCTCCTATCTCGACACCCAGCTGATCCGGCTGGGCGGGCCCAACTTCCACCAGATCCCGATCAACGCCCCCAAATGCCCGTTCGCCAACCACCAGCGCGACGGGCACATGCAGATGATGGTGCCCAAGGGCCGGGTGAACTACGAGCCCAACAGCTTCGATCCGCAGGGCCCGCGCGAGAGCCCGAGCCTGGGCTTCCGCACCTTCCCCAGCCGGGAGGAGGGCGACAAGGTGCGGCTGCGGCCGGAGTCGTTCGCCGACCATTTCAGCCAGGCCCGGCAGTTCTATCTGAGCCAGACCCCGCCCGAGCAGGACCACATCGCCGCCGCCCTGATCTTCGAGCTGTCCAAGGTCGAGACCCCGGCGGTGCGCGAACGCGTGCTGTCGCGGGTGATCAACATCGACAAGGCCCTGGCCACGCGGGTGGCCAAGGGCCTGGGCATGCCGCTGCCGGCGCCCGCCGAGACCCCGGTCGGGGTCAAGGATCTGCCGCCCTCGCCGCCGCTCAGCCTCCTGGCCAAGGCCAAGGCCACCCTGGCGGGCCGCAAGGTCGGGGTGCTGGTGGCCGAGGGGGCCGACGCCCGGCTGCTGGCGGCCGTGACCAAGGCGGTCAAGGCCCAGGGCGGCAAGGTCGAGGTGGTCGCCGAGACCATCGGCGGGGTCACGCTCGACGACGGCACGTTGCAGCCGGTGCATCACCGGGTCGACGGCGGCCCGTCGGTGCTGTTCGACGCGGTGGCGGTGATCGGCCCCAAGCCCGGGGCGGAAAGGCTGGGCGGCATGGCCGCGGCCCAGACCTTCGTCCGTGACGCCTATGGCCACCTGAAGGTGATCGGCGTCGGCGGCGACTTCACCACCCTGTTCCACAAGGCCGGCCTGACCACCGACGACAATGACGCCGGCTTCGTGGGCCTGATGAAACCCGCCGACGCCAAGACCTTCGCCGACCGCGCGGCGGCCGGGCGGATCTGGGAGCGGGAGCCGAAGGTTAGGCCGCTGCCCTAACCCTCTCCCGGAGGGAGAGGGAGGGGCCCGCGCCGGTAGGCGTGGGAGGGTGAGGGGTTACGCTGTCGACGCCTTAACCCCTCACCTTCCCACCGCTACGCGGCGGGCCCCTTCCTCTCCCTCTGAGAGAGGAATTCCAGCACCCCCCGCGCCGCCGCCGCGCCGGTGGCGAAACAGGCCTGCAGCAGATAGCCCCCGGTCGGGGCCTCCCAGTCGAGCATCTCGCCGGCCACGAACACCCCCGGCCGGGCCCGCAACTGCAGGGCGTCGTCGACGGCGTCCAGCGTCACCCCGCCGGCCGTCGAGATCGCCCGGTCCAGGGCCTGGGGCGCGGTCAGCACGATCGGCGCGGCCTTGACCGCCGCCGCCAGGGCGGCCGGGTCGGCGGGCAGGTCGCGGCCATGGGCCTCGCGCAGCAGGTTGGCGGCGACCGGGGCCAGGTTCAGCGCCTTGCGCAACCGGTTGGCCAGCGAGTCGCCGCGCCCGGGCCGGTCCAGCTTGGCGGCCAGCTGCGCCGCCGACTGGTCGGGCCGCAGGTCGATCTCGACCACCGCCGATCCGTCGCGGGCGATGGCCGCGCGCAGGGCGGCCGACAGGGCGTAGACCGCCCCGCCCTCCAGGCCGTCGCGGGTGATCATCGCCTCGCCGCGCACCGTGCGGCCGGCGAAGCTCACGGCCACGCCCTTCAGCGGCGTCCCCGCGAAACGGTCGGCGAAGCCCGGGCTCCAGGCGATCTTGAAGCCGCTGTTGGCCGGGGCGAACGGGGTCAGGGCGACGCCCTCGGCCGCCAAGGCCGGGGCCCAGGCTCCGTCGGAGCCCAACCTGGCCCAGCTGGCCCCGCCCAGGGCCAGGATCACCGCGTCCGGCCGCTCGGCGGCGGTCGCGCCGTCGGCGCCGCGGAACATCAGGGCCCCCGAGGCGTCCCAGCCCGCCCACGTCTGGCGCAGCTTGAAGGCGACGCCCAGGCCGGCCAGCCGCGCCAGCCAGGCCCGCAGCAACGGCGAGGCCTTCAGGGCGGTGGGGAACACCCGGCCGCTGCTGCCGACGAAGGTCTCCTGCCCCAGGCCTTGCGCCCAGGCCCTCAGCGCCGCCGGTGGAAAGGCCTCGATCAGCGGCGCCAGCCGCCGCGCCGCCGCGCCATAGCGGCCGAGGAAGGCCGGCAGCGGTTCGGAATGGGTGAGGTTGAGCCCGCCGCGCCCGGCCATCAGCAGCTTGCGGCCCAGGCTGGGCATGCGGTCGTGCACCGTCACCGCCACCCCGGCCGCCGCCAGGATCTCCGCCGCCATCAACCCGGCCGGCCCGCCGCCGATGACGGCGACGCGGGGGACGGGCGAGGAGGAAGCTGGGGCGGTCATGGGGGGCTTATAGCGGGATCGGGAGCCGTTGACTTGCCCCCACCGGACCGCTGCGCGGTCGTCCGCCCCCAGAGGGGGCGGAGTTTCGTTTGCCTAACTCTTCCCCCTCTGGGGGCGGAGGGCCGAAGACCCGGAGGGGGCCAGTGACCCGCCTACGCCGCCAGCCGCCGCCAGACCTGGCGGTCGGCCTCGGCGTTGGTCAGGGCGCCGCTGTTCTGGCGCTCCAGCAGGGATCCCATCACCCCAAGGCCGAGCTCGGCGTAGCGGAAGCCGACCTGCTCGGGCTGGCAGCCACGGGACGGGGCGATGAACAGGGCGGCGTTGATGGTCGGCTGCTTGGCGATGATCAGCGCCGCCAGCCGCATGGCCCGCTCGGGGGCCTTCAGGTGCAGCAGCGGCTCGGCCGCGTACAGCTCCTGGCCCAGCCGGCTCACCGCCTGGATCGACAGCGCCGCGAACTGGCCGCGCGCCATCGGCGGCGACAGCTCCGCGGGATCGAGGCTGAGCATGACGTCGTTCATCAGGAAGAGCATCGGATCTTTCGGCGGGCCGGGGGAGGATGGTCGCCTCAACTCTGCCGCGAGAGGGCTTTCAGTGGCGTTTAGGATCGCGGTTAACTTCGCCGTCCGGGTCGAAATCGGGCGGCGATCGGGGCGAATCCGCATCATCCTGGCGCCGACGACGAAGGGAGACCGCATGAAGCCGACCAGCCCCAAGCCCGGCAAGGGCGCGCCCGCGAGCACGGTCTTCGCCCCCCCGACCCCCAAGGTCAGCCGCCAGCAGCGCGGCAAGGTGCTGACCGCCGCGGAGAAGGCGGCGTTCCTGGCCTCGCGGCCGGATCTGAAGCCGAAGGACTAGGCGGCCGGCTGCTGGCCCCCCTCTACGCCTCCACAGCCTCGGTCAGGAAGTGGCGGCCGTCGCGGTCCTCGATCTCCACCACCCAGACGTCGGGGTCGATGCGGGCGGCGCGTTCGGCGTAGGCGTCGAGGTCGGGCTCGAAATCCGACTTCAGCGGCTGCATCCAGAACCGCTCGCCGTCGCCGCGCGTCGCCTCGGCGTAGAGCCGGCTGGTCCCGGCCCGGCGGTCGACCACCTTGACCAGCACCGCCCCGGCCCGGGCGTCGCCCTTGCGCGCCACCATGGCGAAGGCCCCGCCCAGTTCGGCCCGGCGGATCAACGCCCCAACCCAGATATCCGTCGAAAGAAGCATCGCTAACCGGACCGCAACCATAATCCCCCATGACAGGAGGCCAGTCCCAGACCATAGGGGACTTACGTCCAACGAGAAACGACGTCCGACCATGAGCAGCCCGCGCCGTCGGGCGGCGGGGTGGGCGGCGCTGCTGGCCGGGTTGGCGCCGTGGGGCGCGCCCGCCGCCGCGTCGGCCGCCACGGCCGCCGACCAGCTCTACGAACGCAGCCTGATGCGGGCGGCCGACCTGCGCTGCCGGCTGTTCACCCCGACCGTCGCCGCCGCCCTCGACACCGCCCGGCTGCAGGCCCGCGGCGCGGCCCTGCGCTCGGGCACCCGTCCGCAGCAGGTGGCGCAGATCGAGGGCCGGGCCCTGGCCAAGGCGACGGCCACCGACTGCCGCTCCCAGGACCTGGTCACCGCCGCCGCCCGGGTGCGCCAAGCCTTCGCCGGCTACGCCCAGCTGCGGACCATGACCTATCCGGGCGCCGTGGCCGCCTGGCGCGCCGACCGCGCCAACTCGGCCACCATCCCGGTCTGGCGGCTGTCGCAGCCGGTCAATTTCGGCCCCGACCGGCTGATCTTCGGCCTGGCCGGCCGCGGCGAGCGGCTGACCGCCACCGCCACCTTCGCCGACAACGCCCTGCCCTACGCCGCCCGCCTGGTGCTGCGCGACCCGTCCCGCACCGCCGGCCCCTATTTGCCGACCCGCCCCGGCCGCCCGGTGCTGTCCAGCCGCGTGGCCCCGCGCGACGCCAGCCTGGTGTTCGCCGCCGAGAGTCGCGACCCGGCCCCCGTCACCCTGCTGCCGACCGACGCCAAGACGGGCTTGAGCTTCCGCTTCCCGCGCGAGGCGATCGACGTCCTGGCCCGGCTGGACCCGCGCGAGGCGATCATCGTCGAATTCGCCTTCACCACCCGCGACGGCCGCGACGCCGTGCGCCGGGCCTATGTCGAGGTCGGGGATTTCGCGGCGGGCCGGGCGTTCCTGAAGTAGCGGCGAATAATCGCGCGCGCCCTGTCGGGTTCGCCGCCCTGCGTTCGTCCTATCCTCGACGAGGCGATCCACGCCTCGCCGGATCAGAGGAGAGAGACCGATGCGGGTGATGGTTCTGGTGAAGGCGACCGCCGACAGCGAGACGGGGATGATGCCGTCGAGCGAACTGCTGGAAGCCATGGGCAAGTACAACGCGGCGCTGATCGAGGCCGGCGTCATGCAGGCGGGCGAGGGTCTGCACCCGTCGGCCAAGGGCAAGCGGATCGCCTTCGACGGACCGAAGCGCACCGTCATCGACGGCCCCTTCGCCGAGACCAGCGAGCTGGTCGCCGGCTTCTGGCTCTGGCAGGTCAAGGACATGGCCGAGGCCGTCGACTGGGCGAAGCGTTGCCCCAACCCGATGCCCGGCCCGAGCGAACTCGAGATCCGCCCGGTGTTCGAGGCCGCCGACTTCGGCGAGGCGCTGACTCCGGAGATCGCCGAACTGCATGGTTACGACCGCGACCAGGCGGCCGCCCGCTAGCCGCCCCGTCCGGG
Organism: Caulobacter sp.; assembly: GCA_028291125.1. Classification (GTDB taxonomy): domain Bacteria; phylum Pseudomonadota; class Alphaproteobacteria; order Caulobacterales; family Caulobacteraceae; genus Caulobacter. Next base: position 4,925 of record JAQGIN010000063.1, on the reverse strand, counting down.
GTGAAACGCCACGACGTTCGGGCCCAGCCGCGTCAGGTCGAGGACGTCGTCCTCGACATCGGCCGGCGGGCCCGGCAGCACCGGCAGGCGCACCGAGACGGTGGTCCCGGCCCCCAGCCGGCTCTCGATCAGCATCTCGCCGCCGTGCAACTGGGCGAAGGCCCGCACCAGCGATAGGCCGAGACCGGTGCCGCGCGAGCGCTGGTCGGCGCCGCCGGCCTGTTCGTAGGGCCGGCCCAGGCGTTCGAGGTCCTCGGGGCTGATGCCGACGCCGGTGTCGGCCACCACCAGCTCCATGATCCCGTCATGGCCGTCGAGGGTGACGGTGACCTGGCCGCCGCGCGGGGTGAACTTCAGGGCGTTGGACACCAGGTTGAGCACGATCTGCTTCAGCGCCCGGCGGTCGGCCTCGACCGGCAGCTCGGCCGGCGGCAGCACGCCGCGCAGGGCCACCCCCGCCGCGTCGGCCTGGACCCGCAGCAGCCGCATGGCCGCCGTGGTCGGGTCGCGGGCGTCGAAGGTCTCGCGGGTCAGTTCGTAGCGCTCGGCCTCGATCTTCGACATGTCGAGCACGTCGTTGATCAGGTCCAGCAGGTGGCCGCCGGATTCGTGGATCAGCTGGGCGTATTCGCCGTAGCGCTCGCTCAGCGCGCCGAACATCCGGGCCCGCATGATGTCGGAAAAGCCCATGATGGCGTTCAGCGGCGTGCGCAGCTCGTGGCTCATATTGGCCAGGAAGCGGGCGCGGCCGGCGGCCAGGCCCTCGGCGTCGTTGCGGGCCTGCTCCAGGGCGGCGGCGTGGGCGCTCTCGGCGGTGCTGTCGCGCAGCACCCCGATCAGCAGGTTGGGCGTGATCCGCGACAGGTCGAGGGTGACGGCGCGGTCCGGGGCCTGGACGGGGGTGAAGGTGACGCTGGCGGCGCCGTTCTGGCGGGCCTCGCCGAGGGCGGCGTTCAGCCCCAGGCGGGCCTCGCGGACGCCGATGGCGGCCAGGCCGTCGCGCAGCAGCACCTCGATCTCGATCCCGGCCGGGGCGCCGCCGCGGGCGGCCCGCACCTTGCCCTGCGGGGTGACGGTGATCGCCAGGTGCGGCAGGCCGTCGAGCAGGGTCTCCAGGCCGCGGCGTTCCGAAAAGTGGCGGGCGGCGCTCTGGCCGGCCCGGCGGTGGGTCAGCATCAGGCCGGCGGCCAGGCCGACCCCGGTGGTGGCGACGGCCAAAAGCCCGAGCAGGAAGGCCAGCAGGCCGGTCGGCGCGGCCGGGGTCAGGCCCGACAGCTGGCCGAGCGCGGCCATGGCTCCGCCGATCAGCGACAGGGCCGCGCCCTCGGCCAGGCGGCGCGGGGCCGACATCGTCGAGGCGGCGGCGGCCGGGGCCAGGCACCAGGCGCTCATCGCTCCGGAAACGCCGCCGGTGAGGATCGCCGCGCAGGCGCCGCCGACGGCCCAGAACACCAGCATCAGGGATTGCACGCGGTCGCCGCCGCGGCGGCCGACCAGCAGGGCGGCCAGGGCCGGCGCGGCCCCCGCGCCCAGGGCCAGCCACACCGCCGTCGGCGTCACGCCGGGCGTCAGGGCGGCCGCGCCGGCCGTCAGACCCACCGCCGCCAACCAGCCCAGCCGCCAAAGGCGGGCCGGGTCGGCCTCGCGCGGGCGCGGACCGATCAAGCCTGGCGAGTCTGAGAGCGGCGTAATGTCCAATGGCCTCTGGGGTGCTGCCCACCGATGATCCCGGTGGAATCGAAGTCTACACCCGGCCGGCCCCTCGCCTCCAGCGCCCACAATCGCCGAGGGATCGATAAAGGCCAAGCTTCTGTGGACGGAAACGGAATCGTAAGCGCCTTCCGTCAGAGTGGCGGTCTTGCGAACACGGACAGAAGGTCCGGGAGTGGTCACTATGCCTAAGCCAGCGGCCAATGATGCGGCCCCCTTCGCCAAGTCCCCGTCCCCGGCCGAAGGCCGCGCGGATGACGGCGCGGAGCAGACCCAGACCCTCCGCGTGGCGGCGGCGCGGGTTCGACGAAGAACCGCCCTGGACGACCAGAAGCGCTCGTTCCTGCGCATGGTCAGCCACGAGCTGCGCACCCCGTTGAACGCGGTGATCGGCTTTTCCGAGATCATTTCCTGCGAGCTGTACGGCCCGCTCGGCGCCCCGCAGTACAAGGAATACGCCGAGATGGTGCGGCAGAGCGGCCTCAAGCTGCTCAAGCTGGTCAACCAGATCGTCGAGATCGCCCGCCTCGAGGGCCATGTCACCGACCTCGACGCCGGCCCCGAAGCCGTCGACGGGGCGGTCGAAGACGCCGTCGACCAGCTGGGGGCCGACGGCCCGGCCCGCGGCGTCACCGTCCGCATGCTCGACGCCGCCGGCCTGCCGGCCGTGCTGGCCGACGGCCGCGGCCTGCGCACCATCCTGATCAATCTGCTGCAGAACGCCGTCACCCATTCGCCCGACGGCGGCGAGGTGGTGGTCTCCGCCCGCCTGGCGCACGGTTCCATGGTCGAGATCGAGGTGCGCGACCAGGGCGAGGGCGTCGACTCCGCCGACCTGGTCCGGCTGATCCGGCCGTTCGAACAGGGCGGCTCGACCCTGACGCGGTCGGGCGAGGGCGCGGGCCTGGGCCTGCCGATCGTCGACCTGCTGAGCCGGGCCATGGGCGGCGGCCTGAAGCTGAAGTCCAAGCGCGGCGAGGGCTTCAGCGCCATCGTCAGCCTGCCCGCCGCCTAGGGCGGCGTGCTAGGATGAGGCGCGGCTTGCGTCCCGTCCTCCCGCCGCCTAAGTGCGCGCCATGACCAGCCCGATCGACGCCACGCTCAACGCCCTGGCCGAGGAGTTCGACTTCCTCGGCGACTGGGAGGAGCGCTATCGCTACGTGATCGAGCTCGGCCGCGAACTGGCCCCGATCACCGACGCCGAGCGCACCGACGCCAACAAGGTGCGCGGCTGCGCCAGCCAGGTGTGGCTGGTGACCGAGCCCCAGGCCGACGGGACCCTCGTCTTTCGCGGCGACAGCGACGCCCACATCGTCTCGGGCCTGATCGCCATCCTGATGCGGCTGTATTCCGGCCGCCAGGCGGCCGACATCGCCGCCTTCGACGCCAAGGCCGCCATGGAGCGCCTGGGCCTGGCCGAGGCGCTGTCGTCGCAGCGCTCCAACGGCCTCAAGGCGATGGTGGCGCGGATCCAGCACGACGCGCGGGCGCGGCTGGGTTAGGTCTCAATCTTCAGAAAATAACTAGCACCGTCATCCCGGGCCTTGTGCCCGGGATCCCTCTCTCAGCCGCAGGGGCCGAGGGGGACGACGGCGCGCGCCGTCGTCGCGGCGCTTCTCGTGCGGGCTGAACCAGGGATCCCGGGCACAAGGCCCGGGATGACGGGCGTTGAATGAGGCGCACGTGAGCCCGCCCTTCAACCCCTGCCGGTCCCCTAGAAGAACCCGGCGCGGTTGCCGATGAAGATGATGGCGATGACCACCAGGATGACCTGGATCAGCCAGTTCACCGGCGAGGGAATCGGCGACCTCTGCACGACCCACAGGGCCAGGCCGAGGAGGACGAGGACGACGAGGATTGTGATCAGGATGCTCATGGCGATTTAACCGCCATGTCGGATTTTTGTTCCGGCAGCGCTTGAGCCGCTATTTCACCGGTACGAACAACCCCTTGGGCAGCATGACGTGGACGCCCTTGTTGCGGTCGACCAGCTCGGTGATCTCGACGTCGCCGGCCACGCTGATCAGCATATAGGCGTCGTCGCGGGTCATCTTGCGGTCGGCGACCAGGAAGTCGATCATGTTGCGCAGCGCCTTGCGGGTGGCGTTGGACAGGTCGTCGTCGAAACCCATGCTGATGAAGTGGGTCGGCGTCTCGGCCCGCGGATAGGGGGTCTTGACGCCCTTGTGCAGCACGAACTGCAGCGTGCCGACGAGCGAGGTCTCCAGGGCGGTGATGTCGACCTCGCCATTGCCTTGGGCGGCGTGGCCGTCGCCGGCCTCGAACAAGGCCCCCGTGGCGTGCACCGGCAGGTAGAGGATCGTGCCCTCGACCAGGGCCTTGTCGTCCATATTGCCGCCGATGATGGTCGGCGGAGCGCTGTCGTAGCGGCCAAAGGCCGGCGGCGGGGCCACGCCCATGCTGCCGAAGAACGGCTTCAGCGGCACCTCGACCCCCGGCCCGAACTTGCCGACCATCCGGTCCTTGTCGAGCGGCACGATCTTCATCCTGGCATAGGGGAAGTCGTCGGTCAGGAAGCCAGCCCCGTAGCGGAAGGCGTTGTAGGCGTAGGGAATGGCCAGATCGATCTTCTGGATGCGGATCTCCAGGGTGTCGCCCGGCTCGGCCCCTTCGACATAGACCGGGCCGGTGAGGATGTGGCCGCCGGGGCCGCGGTCCTTCACCTGGTCGTAGATCGCCCGCAGGCTGGGCTGGATGTCGGCTGGCGCGACACCGGCCTTCTCCAGGGCGGTCGGGCTGCTGGTCAGCAGGGTGTGGAACACCACCGTGTCGCCCGACTGGATATGCAGCACCGGCTTGGCGGCGGCGTCGTAATGGCCCCAGGCCACGGTGGCGGGGGTGGCCTCCAGCGTATAGATCGCGGCCATCGCCGGCGCGGCCCCGATCAGGGCCGCCGCCAGGGCCAGGCCCGCTATTTTCACCGTCCACGTGATCATCTGAGTCTTCCCCTAGGTCCGTAGCCCCGTAGTGCGAAAACCTCTCCTTCGACAAGCTCAGGATGCGGTTTTCGACTGCCGCCGCTTTGCAGTAGCCCTCATCCTGAGCTTGTCGAAGGACGAGGGCGGCCCCGGCGCCTCAGCCGCGGGCGACGTTGGTGATCTTGAGGATGTCGAGCTGGCCGCGGGCGTCCCAGACATAGTCGAAATGGTCGCCCTGGACGACCGGCGGCGGCACGCTGGCGGGCTTGAACACCC
>JAQGIN010000055.1 GCA_028291125.1 Caulobacter sp. | reverse complement strand
GCCGGGTCTGGTCGGCCGCCTGGTGCTCCAGATTGCCGCCGCCGATGGTGCCGGCCTGGCCGCCTGACCACACCACCCTCTTGGTCCCGGCCTCGCGCGGGGCCGAGCCCTCGGTGGCGACGATGGTGACCAGGGCGACGGGGGCGTCCAGGGTCAGGCGGGCCAGGGCGATGCGGGCCCAGTTCATGATCCCTCTCCCAGAGGGAGAGGGAGGGGCCCATGCCGATAGGCATGGGAGGGTGAGGGGTTAAGGCGCCGGCAGGTTTCGCTCTGATCGCCGCGCACAGGACGGACAGGGCGTAACCCCTCACCCTCCCACCGCTGCGCGGCGGGCCCCTCCCTCTCCCTCTGGGAGAGGGCGACAATGTCGTGGCCCTCAAACATCGTTCCGCATCCGCCGCTTGACGTCCTCGACCGCCATCAGGATCCGTTCCGGCGTCGCCGGCGCGTCGAGGTTCGGCATGAACCGGTGGTCGCCGACGCTGGCCACCGCCCGGGTGACGGCGTTGAAGGCCGAGATCGCCAGCATCAGCGGCGGCTCGCCCACGGCCTTGGAGCGGTGCACGGTCTCCTCGACATTGCGGCCTTGCTCCCACAGGGCGATGTTGAGGATCGGCGGCCGGTCGCCGCAAGTGGGGATCTTGTAGGTCGACGGGGCGTGGGTCAGCAGCCGGCCGTCGTCGGAAAACACCAGTTCCTCGGTGGTCAGCCAGCCCAGGCCCTGAATATAGCCGCCCTCGATCTGGCCCAGGTCGATGGCCGGGTTCAACGACTTGCCGACATCGTGCAGAATGTCGGCGCGCAGCACCTTCATCTCGCCGGTCAGGGTGTCGATCACCACCTCGGTGGCCGCCGCGCCATAGGCGAAATAGAAGAACGGCCGACCGCGATGGCTGGCGCGGTCATAGCCGATCTTCGGGGTGGCGTAGTAGCCGGTGGCCGACAGCGACACCCGGCCGATATGGGCCTGGCGGCACAGGGTCTCGAACGGGATCAACTCGGCCCCGGCCCGCAGGCCCTGGGGCGTGAAGGCCACCGCCTCGATCGGGCAGCTCCATTTGCGGGCGGCGAACGCGACCAGCCGGGCCTTGATCGTATTGGCGGCGTTCAGCGCCGCCATGCCGTTCAGATCCGTGCCCGACGAGGCGGCGGTGGCCGAGGTGTTGGGCACCTTGTCGGTGACCGTCGAGGTCACCTTGATCCGCCCCAGCTCGACCTGGAAGGCCTCGGCGACGATCTGGGCCACCTTGACCATCAGCCCCTGCCCCATCTCGGTGCCGCCGTGGTTCAGCAGGATGCTGCCGTCGGCGTAGAGGTGGATCAGGGCCCCGGCCTGGTTGAGGTGGGTGGTGGTGAACGAGATGCCGAACTTCACCGGCGTCAGGGCCAGGCCGCGCTTCAGCCACGGGCTGGTCTGGTTGAATGCCTCGATCTCCACCTGGCGGGCGGCGTAGTCGCAGGACGCCGCCAACTCGTCGATCAGGGTCGGGGCGACATTGTCCTCGACCGTCTGGTGATAGGGGGTCAGATCGCGGCCGGGGCCGCCGTAGAGGTTGCGGCGGCGCACCTCCAGCGGGTCCAGGCCCGTGGCCTGGGCGACGGCGTCCAGCACCCGCTCGATGGCCATCATCCCCTGCGGCCCGCCAAAGCCGCGGAAGGCGGTGTTGGAGACGGTGTGGGTGCGCATCCGGTGCGAGACGATCTCCACCGCCGGCAGGAAATAGGCGTTGTCGGCGTGGAACATCGCCCGGTCGTTGATGGCCAGCGACAGGTCGGTGGTCGCCCCGCAGCGCGAGGCCAGGTCCAGGGCGATCCCGGTCAGCACGCCGTCGTCGCGAAAGCCGACGTCGTAGGCGACCTCGAAGTCGTGCCGCTTGCCGGTCATCACCATGTCTTCGTCGCGGTCGGGACGGCACTTGGCGGCGCGGCCGGTCTTGGCGGCGACCAGGGCGGCGGCGGCGGCGAACAGCGAGGCCTGGGTCTCCTTGCCGCCGAACCCCCCGCCCATGCGCCGCACCTCGACGGTGACGGCGCTGTGCGGCCGGCCCAGCACCTTGGCGATCAGGTGCTGCACCTCGCTGGGATGCTGGGTCGACGACCAGACATGGACGTCGCCGCCCTCGCCCGGCGTCGCCAGGGCCACCTGGCCCTCGAGATAGAAGTGATCCTGCCCGCCGATCGCCATCTTGCCCCGCAGCCGGCGCGGGGCGCTGGCTAGGGCGGCGTGGGCGTCGCCGCGGGTCATGGTCTGGGCGGCCTCCAGGGTAAGGCCGGCGGCGCGGGCCTGGGCGATGGTGGTGGCGGCCGGCAGGGGCTCGTATTCGACCACGGCCTTGGCGGCGGCGGCCCGGGCCTCGGCGATCGAGTTCGCCGCCACGGCGAACAGGCTCTGGCCGACATAGGTCACCAGGTCCTCGGCGAACAGCTTGTCGTCGTGGATCACCGGGCTGACGTCGTTGTCGCCGGGGATGTCGGCGGCGGTCAGCACGACCGCGACGCCGAGCGAGGCCCGCACCGCCGACAGGTCCAGAGAGACGATGCGGGCGTGGGCCCGCGTGCTGACGCCCAGATGCACATGCAGCATGCCGGCCGGCTCGGGCAGGTCGTCGATATAGATCGCGGAGCCACTGACATGGCGCAGGGCGCTGTCGTGCGGCAGGGCGGCATGGACGCCTTGGAAGGTGACAGGCTCGACGGTGGGAACGGCGGAATCAGCCATGGGCCGACTCCGGGACGATGCGGGTCGGGGCGGCGTCGGCGCCGCTCTCGACGAAGGCCTTGCGCAGCAGGTTGCCGGCCGCCAGGGTCCGATAGGTGGCCGAGGCGCGCATGTCCGACAGCGGCGTGAAGTCGGCGCCCAGCGCCGCGACGGCGGTCTCGATGGTGGCGGGCGTCCACGGCTGACCAACCAGGGCCGCCTCGCAGGCCAGGGCCCGCTTGGGGGTCGCGGCCATGCCGCCGAAGGCGATCCGCGCCGCGACGACAACGCCGGCCTCGATGGTCAGGGCGAAGGCCGCGCACACCGCCGAGATGTCCTGGTCGAAGCGCTTGGACAGTTTGTAGACCCGCAAGCTCTGGCCGGCCGCCGGCGTCGGCACGATCACCGCCTCGACGAACTCGCCCGGCCGGCGGTCCTGCTTGCCGTAGGCGAGGCAATAGGCTTCCAGTGGCAACGCGCGGGTCTCGCCGCCCCGGCGCAGCACCAAGGTCGCTCCGGCGGCGATCAGGGCCGGCGGCATGTCGCCGATCGGCGAGCCGTTGGCGATATTGCCGCCGATGGTGCCGCTGTTGCGCACCTGGGTCGAGCCCAGCCGCCGGATCATCGCGCCGAGCTCGGGATAGAGGCCGCTCAGGGCCTGGAGGGCGTCGACATAACGGACGCCGGCGCCGATGCGCAGGCCGGCCGGCGTCTCGACGATCGCGCGCAGCTCGGCGACCTCGGAAACCGAGATGATCATCTCCAGCGCCCGCCGCTGCTTGGTCACCCACAGGCCGACATCGGTGGCTCCGGCCACGAACACCGCGTCGGGATGGGCCAGGGCGGCGGCCGCCAGGGCCTCGAGGCTTCGCGGCGCCAGCCAGCGCCGGGTGACTCCGCCCAGGGCGTCTTCGTAGGTCAGGCTCAACGCCTCGCCGTCGTTCAACGCCGCCAGCTGCCGGGCGACATCCGGCGCGGCTTCGGGCGGCGTCGCTTCGGCGGCGGCGATGATCGGGCCATAGCCAGTGCAGCGGCACAGATTGCCGGCCAGCACCTCGGCCACCGGGGCCTGGGTCCCCTGGGCGGCGATGGCCCGGGCGTACAGCGACATGACAATGCCCGGCGTGCAAAAACCGCACTGCGAGCCGTGGTGCTCGACCATGGCCTTCTGCACCGGATGTGGGCCATCGGGCCCGCCCAAACTCTCGACCGTCAGCACCGCCTTGCCGTCCAGCATCGGCAGGAACTGGATGCAGCTGTTGACCGCTCGCCAGGCGACCCCGCCCTCCCGCGCCTCGCCGACCACGATGGTGCACGAGCCGCAGTCGCCCTCGGCGCAGCCTTCCTTGGTCCCGGTGCGGCGCAGCGGGCCGCGCAGGTGCTCGAGCACCGTCTGGGTGGGATCGGCGCCGCGGACCT
>JAQGIN010000036.1 GCA_028291125.1 Caulobacter sp. | reverse complement strand
CCCGGTCGGGGGTCTTGTGCAGCCGCTGCTTGCCACGCTGCCCGTGCTTGAAGTGCTTGACGGCGTTGGTGACGAAGGCCCGGTCCCGCGCCACCCCGGCCTCGGCCAGGGCGCGGTCCAGCAGCTGACCGGCGGGGCCGACGAACGGCCGCCCGGCCCGATCCTCCTGATCGCCCGGCTGCTCGCCGACGAACATCAGCGCCGCCGCTTTCGGTCCCTCGCCCGGCACGCCCTGGAGGGCGTCGCGCCACAGGTCGCAGCGCCGGCAGACCTGGATATCGACGGCGATCTCCTCGATCGAGGCGGGCGGCGCGGGGGCGGCCATCGGGCGGTGCGCTCCGAGCGGAAACAATCCTTCGGGAATGGTCCGCGCCGTCTCGAAGTTCCGCGCGGGCGCCGGAACGAACGTTACCGTCGGCGGTTATCGCCCCTGTCATGGCGCGTCTCAGCATCCATCATGAAACCCGGTACGACTACGATCGACCGGTGGGCTTTGGCGCGCATCGCCTGCTGATCCGCCCGCGCGACAGCCATGCCTGCCGCATCGTCGAGGCCTCGCTGCAGACCTCGCCGCCTGGCCACACGCGCTGGACCTATGACGCGGTCGGCAACTGCGTCTGCTGGTTCACGCCGCTGGGCGAGGCCAGGAGCCTGACCATCACCAGCCGGCTGCTGATCGACCGCTATCCCGCGCCGCTGTCGCCGCTGACCATCGACGACCCCCACACCGCCTCGCCCATCGTCTACGGCCGCGAGGATCGCACCCTGCTGGAGCCGTTCATCGCCCCGGCCACCGACGACGACGACAAGAGCCTGCTGCGCTGGCTGCGCGGCCATATCAGCCAGCCCGACGAGCCGGCCGTCGATTTCCTGCTGCGGCTCAACTCGGCCATCCACGACCAGTTCGAGTACCAGACGCGGTTCGAGGAAGGGGTGCAGACCCCGTCCCGGACCCTGGCGCGCGGGGCCGGCACCTGCCGCGACTTCGCCTGGCTGATGGTCGAGGCCCTCCGCCGCCTGGGCTACGCCGCCGTCTTCGCCACCGGCTACATCTACAGCCCGTCGGTGGCGGCGGTGCGCGGGGCCGGGGCCACCCACGCCTGGTGCGAGGTGTTCCTGCCCGACCTGGGCTGGACCGAGTTCGACCCCACCAACGGCCTGGCGGAGTCCTCGGACCTGATCCGGGTGGCGGCCAGCCGCACCCCGGCCCAGGCCCAGCCGATCAGCGGCACGATCGTCGGCGATCCGGGCCGCTCGCGCCTGGATGTGACGGTCGATGTCCAGCTTGTGAACACCATGACCGTCGCGGCGTGATTAGAGTGAGAAAGACCGGAGGCGACCGATGACCAAGGACTTCCAGAACCAGGAACCGATGCCCCTGACCGCGTTCAGCAAGGGTACGGCCAAACCGCAGCACGGCCAGAAGCCGGACGCGGAGTGTCTGCAGATCAAGGAAAGGCGCTCGTTCGAGCCGCGCCCGGCCCACTGAGCCGCGTTGACTTAACAGCGTTCACCTTCATGATGACCGCCTAGACGACCGGGACGTCGCGTCAGACGACGCCCGCGCAGTTGGGCGGAAACGATCATGAACGCACCCCTTCGCCACCCCCAGGCCGCGACCGCGCCCGACGTCGATGTGGCGATCCTGGGCTCGGGCTTCTCAGGGATCGGCATGGCCATCGCCCTGCTCAAGGCCGGCCGCAAAAGCTTCGTCATCCTGGAAAAGGCCGCCAGCGTCGGCGGCACCTGGCGCGACAACACCTATCCGGGCTGCGCCTGCGACGTGCCCAGCCACCTGTATTCCTTCTCGTTCGAGCCCAATCCCGACTGGTCGCGGATGTACCCGACCCAGCCGGAGATCCGCGCCTATCTGGAGCGGGTGACCGACAAGTACGCCCTGCGACCCTCTATGCGGTTCGGCCGAACGGTGACCAACCTCGACTTCGACGCCGCCGCCGGCCTGTGGCGGGTGAAGAGCGAGGACGGTCAGACGCTCACCGCCCGGGTGGTGGTGTCGGGCATGGGCGGGCTGTCGCGGCCGGTGACGCCGCATCTGCCGGGGATCGAGAGCTTCCAGGGCAAAACCTTCCACTCGGCCGACTGGGACCACGCCCACGACCTGATCGGCCAGCGGGTGGCGGTGATCGGCACCGGCGCCAGCGCCATCCAGTTCGTGCCGCAGATCGCGCCCAAGCTCGCCCAACTGCACCTGTTCCAGCGCACCCCGCCGTGGATCGCCCCCAAGCTCGATCGGCCGATGAAGCCCTGGGAGAAGCGCCTGTTCGCCGCCCTCCCCGCCGCCCAGAGCCTGCTGCGCGGCGCGATCTATTGCCGGATGGAGAGCCGGGCGGTCGGCTTCACCCTGAAGCCGGCGATCCTGGCCAAGGCCCAGCAGCTGCTGGTCAAGTTCATCGCGGCCTCGATCCCCGACCCGGCCCTGCGCGCCAAGCTGACGCCCCACTACACGATGGGCTGCAAGCGCATCCTGATCTCCAACGACTATTACCCCGCCCTCAACCGCGACAATGTCGAGTTGGTCACCGAGGGGATCGAGCGGGTCACCGCCCACGGCATTGTCACCCGCGACGGGGTCGAGCGGCCGGTCGACACCATCATCTACGGCACCGGCTTCGCCGCCACCGACGCCCTGTCGCCGACCCAGGTGCGCGGGGTCGGCGGTCGCCACCTGAACGCCGAATGGGCCGCCGGGGCCCAGGCCTATCTGGGCGTCACCGTCGCCGGCTATCCCAACTTCTTCCTGCTGATGGGGCCCAATACCGGGCTGGGGCACAATTCGATCATCTACATGATCGAGAGCCAGATCCGTTACGTGATGGACGCCCTGGCCCAGATGGACCGCCGCGGCGCCGCCCTGATGGCCCCCCGCCAGGACGCCCAGGATCTGTTCAACGCCACGATTCAGCGGCGGGTGGCCACGTCGGTGTGGAACAGCGGCGGCTGCAAGAGCTGGTACCTGACCGCCGAGGGCCGCAACACCACCATCTGGCCGGGTTTCACCTTCGAATACCGCCGCAAGACCAAGGCGGTGGATCCGGGGGCTTATGAGTTTGTGGGTCGATAGAGCGGGGGCAGGCGCTCACCCACACGCTCAGACCAGATCGCATGGACCGTGGGGTGAGCGCCTGTCCCCTGCCATCAATCCTAGACCTTCCGCCGCCCGCCCTTCGTGTGACCCTTGGTCATCGGGTCCGGCTTCTGGGGCGGGACCCAGCCCTCGGGGGGCGCATAGACCTGCTGGTCGGTGCCCAGGCCCATGCGACCCGGAACCTGGCGCTTGAAATAGGACGCCTGCGTCGGATTCTCCGGGTCGCCGGCGATCATCACCCCGCGGCGCAGGCGGCTGATCTCGTCGCGCAGCTTGGCCGCGGCCTCGAAATCCTCGTCGGTCACGGCCTGGGCCATGCGGCGTTCCAGATCGTCGATCAGCGTCTGAGTCATGCCCGACCTTCTCCGTACGCCCGCGGCGGGCTGCTGCCTTAACGCCCGAAACCCCGATCGGTCGTCGCCTACCGGCTTGAGCTCGACCCGGGTCGAGCGTAAGCCCCGGGCGTGTCGAACGCCGAGTCCCCTGCAAACCCCGTCGCCACGCGGCTGGTCTCCCTGGCGGTGGCCAGCGCCCTGCTGATGGAGTTCATCGACTCCACGGCCCTGTCCACCGCCCTGCCCACCCTGGCCCGGGCCTTCGCCGTCGACCCCATCCATCTGAAACTGGCCCTGACCTCCTACATCCTGGCCCTGGCGGTGTTCACCCCGGCCAGCGGCTGGGCGGCCGAACGGTTCGGGGCGCGGCGGGTGTTCATCACCGCCATGGTCGTGTTCCTGCTGGGCTCGGCCCTGTGCGGCCTGTCGCGCAGCCTCGAGACCCTAGTCGCCTCGCGCATCCTGCAGGGCCTGGGCGGGGCGATGATGACGCCGGTGGCGCGGCTGATCGTCGTCGGCTCGACCCCGAAGGAGAAGCTGATCCGGGCCATGGGCTGGTTCACCATGCCCGCCCTGGTCGGACCGCTGATCGGGCCGCCGCTGGCCGGCCTGGTGCTCAGCGTCGCCGACTGGCCGTGGATCTTCTATCTCAACCTGCCGATCGGCCTGGCCGGCATGGCGGCGGTGATGCGCTTCGTGCCGCGCAGCGCCGGGGCCAAGCTCGGCCGCTTCGACTGGGACGGCTTCCTGCTGTCGGCGGCGGCGATCAGCGGCCTGGTCACCGTGACCGAGACCGCCGGCCTGGCGCTGCTGCCGCCCCTGGCCCAGGTCGGGCTGCTAGCGGCGTCGCTGGCCGCCGGCTGGGCCTATCTGGCCCGCGCCCGCAAGAAGGCCCGGCCGATCCTCGACCTCAGCTTGCTGCGTCATCCCACCTATCGCGCCAGCCTGGTGGGCGGGACCTTCGTGCGGCTGGGGATCGGGGCCAGCCCGTTCCTGATGCCGTTGCTGCTGCAGGTGGCGCTGGGCTGGAGTCCGCTGAAGGCCAGCCTGGTCACCCTGGGCACCGGCCTGGGCGTGCTGATCGCCCGGCCGTTCGCCGCCGCCGCCCTCAAGCGCTACGGCTTCCGCACCGCCCTGGCGGTGTTCGTCACCCTCACCGCCCTGTTCACCGCCGCCCCGGGCTTCTTCAACGCCGGCACGCCGATGGCGCTGATGACCGGGATCCTGTTCTTCGGCGGCTTCTGCCGCTCCAACCAGTTCATCGCCGCCAACACCATCGCCTATGCCGACGTGCCCCAGGCGCGGGTGGCGGCGGCCTCGACCCTGGCGGCGGTGTCGCAGCAGGTCGGCCTGGCCTTGGGGGTCAGCTTCGGCGGCTTCATGCTGCACCTCGCCCGCGGCCAGGGCCACGCCTTGACGCCGGACCGCTTCACTTGGCCGTTCGTGGCCATCGGCCTGGTCACCCTGGCGGCCCTGCCGGTCTATCTGCGGCTGGACCGCGACGCCGGGTCGGAGATCAGCGGTCGGGTGGCGCGGACTCGGGTCTAGGCTGCTAACCCCGCGCCGCCGCGATCCGCGCCCGGGCCATCTCGTCGGCCACCAGGTTGGAGGGCCGGCCGTCGGCCCGCGAATGATCCAGCACCTCGCCCAGGGTCTGGGCCAGGCGGTCGAGCTTGCCGGCCACCCAGGCCGGGTCGAAGGCCGTATCGGCCGCGAGGGCGCGGATCTCGCCGGCCACGTTGATGATGCCGCCGCCGTTGATCACATAGTCCGGGGCGTAGAGGATGCCGCGGTCGAACACCGCCTGGCCGACCGTGGCGTCGGCCAGTTGGTTGTTGGCCCCGCCGGCGATGACCTTGACCTTCAGCCGCGGCAGGGTCTGGGCCGAGATCGCCCCGCCCAGGGCGCAGGGGGCGAAGACGTCGGCCTCGACGTCGAAGATCGCGTCGGTCCCGACCACCTGGGCGCCGGTGGCCCGCGCCACCTGGGCCAGGGCCTGTTCGTTGACGTCGGTGATGATCAGCTTGGCCCCGGCCGCGTGCAGCTTCTGCGCCAGATAGGCGCCGACATGGCCGACCCCCTGCAGGGCGACGCGGACGCCGGTCAGGTCGCGGCCCAGGGCCCGCTCGACGCACAGCCGCACGCCGCGGAACACGCCCTCGGCGGTGACCGGCGACGGATCGCCCGAGGCCGCCGCGTGGCCTTCCAGGCCGGCCACATAGCGGGTCTGGGTGCGGGCGCTGGCTAGGTCGCCCGGCGAAACGCCAACATCCTCGGCCGTCCAGTACTTGCCGCCCAGGGTGTCGACCGCCCGGCCGAAGGCCTCGAACAGGGCCGGCGACTTGCCGGTGCGAGCGTCGCCGATGATCACCGCCTTGCCGCCGCCCAGCGCGATGTCGGCCATGGCGTTCTTGTAGGACATGGCCCGCGACAGCCGCAGGGCGTCGGTCAGGGCCGTCTCGGCGCTGACGTAGGGCCACATGCGGCAGCCGCCGGCGGCGGGACCGCGGGCCGTCGAGTGCACGGCGATGATCGACTTGAGGCCGGTTTTTTCGTCGAAGAAGGCGTGGACGCCTTCGTGTTCCTGAAAATCCGGGGAATCGAACAAGGTCATGCTGCGGGACTCGCAAAGCCAGGAAGATGCGGCCTGGCTGTACGCCGCCAAGCTCGGGCTCACAACCCCGAAGCGGTCCGCTGCGACGTCACGACATTGGGTGGGGTCGGGGCGCCGGGGATCGGCGGCGCGCCCGACGGCAGGTCGGCCAGCGGATCCTTGAGGAAGGCGGCCGCGTCACGCCAGACCACCGGGGCCTGGTGGTCGACCAGTAGCAGGTGCCAGCCGTCGGCGTAGAAGGCCGAGCGGTCGTCGGGCTTGAGCCGCCGCGCCGCCTCCATGGTCGGCTCCTTGGGGATGATCTCATCGTGGGCCCCGTAGAAATAGGCGGTCGGAACCTGCACCTTGCCGACCGACGACCAGGCCTTCTCCATCAGCCCGACTAGGCCGTAGAGGGTGTCGGAGCGCGCGCCCCAGATCATCAGCGGGTCACGGCCCATGCGCCGCAGCTCGTCGATATTGTCGGTCGGCTGCACGCGTTTGGTCAGCCAGCCCGGCGGCTTGACCACCCAGTCGCGGGCCAGGTGGGCGGTCAGCCACAGGCTGGTCTTGTAAGGCAGCGGCTGGTTCGACCAGCCCCAGACGGCCGGGGCGAACAGCAGAGCGCTGTCGGCGGCCGGCGGGCGGTCCGAGGCCATGGCGGCGATCACCACCGCCCCGCCCATGCTGACCCCGGCCACCGAGACCTTGGCGTCGGGATAGGCCTCGCGCACCAGACCCACGCAGGTGCGCAGGTCCTCGACCATCAGCTCGGCCGGGGCCCAGACGCCGCGATCGGGCGAGCGGCCGAACCCGCGCAGGTCGAAGGCGTAGGTGGCGATGCCCTGCTCGGCCCAGGCCGGGCCGGCCAGGTGAAAGGCGTTGGAATAGTCGTTCATGCCGTGCAGGCCGACGACGACGTGGGTCGGGGCCGCGCCTTCCGGCAGCCAGCGCTTCAGGCCCAGCCGCGCGCCGTCGAAGCTGACGAACCACTCGTCCTCCAGGCGGGGCCCGCGAAAGCCCAGGGCGCCCAATCCGGGCCCCTGGGTCAGGGGCGCGCAGGCCGACAAGGCCGCGGCCGAGGCGGCGAACAGAAGGACGCGACGGTTCATGAGTCCAGAATGCCCGCCACACGGCGGCGAAGATAGGGCGCCACCTCGTCCTCGAACCACGGATTGCGCTTGAGCCAGCCGGTGTTGCGCCACGACGGGTGCGGCAGCGGCAGGACGTCGGGGCCGTAGTCGCGCCAGGCGGCGACGGTGTCGGTCATCGAGGCCTTGGCCCGCGCCCCCAGCGCCCAGGCCTGGGCGTAGGATCCGACCAGCAGGGTCAGCTCGACCTTGGGCAGGCTCTCCAGCAGCCGCGGCCGCCACAGGGCCGCGCAGCGCGGCGGCGGCGGATAGTCGCCGCCCTTGGGATTGGTGCCAGGGAAACAGAAGGCCATGGCCGCCACGCCGATCTCCGGCCGGCCGTAGAAGGTCTCGCGGTCGATCCCCATCCAGTCGCGCAGGCGATTGCCGGACGGATCGTTGAACGGCAGGCCGGTCTCGTGCACCAGCCGCCCGGGGGCCTGACCACAGATCAGCAGCCGGGTGTCGACGCCGACCCGCACCACCGGCCGCGGGTCGTGCGGCAGGTCGGGCGCGCAGACCCGGCAGGCGCGGATGTCGGCGAGGACGGCGTCGAGCATGGCCGTCCACCTAGGGGTTTGGCGGCGGAAGGCAAGCTCGGCCGCGCTGTCCTAGCCCCCCAGGAACCGCTTTTCCGACGCCACCCGCTCGGCGAACGACGGCCGGGCCAGCACGGCTTCGGCATAGGCCTTGGTCCTTGGCCAGCGCGACAGGTCGAAGCCCAGATGGCCGAGATTGGCGAACGGGCTGGCCACGGCCAGGTCGGCCAGGGTCAGGCGGTCCTCGAGCAGGAAGCCGGAGTCCGGGATGGTGCGCTCCAGATAGTCGAGCACCGGCGGCATCTCCTCGCGCTCGGC
>JAQGIN010000031.1 GCA_028291125.1 Caulobacter sp. | reverse complement strand
CCCGGCTGGGTGAACGGCGACAACATATCACGAATGTAATCCACATTTCACGCTTGTAACTTGTCTTCGAGCTGAGCCGCACGCCACCCTGGCCGCCTGGGCCGGGGGGCCACGGGGATCAGCGATGCGTTTTCAGTCAATTCTGCTGGCGTTGAGCGCCGTCGCGCCGGAAGCCGCCGCCCAGGCCGACCCGGCCGAGGCGGTCGGCGAGGCCGCGCCGCGCGGAGCCATCGCCTATCCGGCCAGCTTCTTCGCCAACGCCCGCCCGTCGACGGCGCTGGACATGATCACCCGCCTGCCCGGCTTCTCGCTGGACCAGGGCGACGAGGCCCGCGGCTTCGCCGGCACGGCCGGCAACGTGCTGATCAACGGCGAGCGGCCGACCACCAAGAGCGAGAACCTCGAGGACCTGCTGCGGCGGATCTCGGCCTCCAGCGTCGAGCGCATTGACCTGATCCGCGGCGGCGCGGCCGGCATCGACATGCAGGGCCGCACGGTGATGGCCAATGTGGTGATCAAGCGCACGGTCCAGGTCGAGAAGGTGGTCAATCTCGACACCTACGCCTATCCCGACGGCTTCCTCGGGCCGATCCTCGAACTGCAGGGCTCGCGCCGCGACGGCGTCAACGAGCTCGAGGGCTCGATGAAGGCCACCCGCGACCGCACCGACCAGACCTATGACGGCGGCGTGCGCCTGCGCCGCGACGGGGCCGGGGTCGCGACCGCCAAGGACGCCATGAAGGGCTATGACCTGATCAAGAACTACCTGGCCCGCGGCGCCGCCCAGCGCGCGGCGTTCGCCGGCAAGGCCCGGGTCAACGGCAAGATCGAATATTTCAGCTACGACCGCGACGTCACCGCCCGCCGCGTGTTCCCGGCCCCCGCCCTCGAGGAGACCGGCGAGACCTTCGAGAACTGGACGGGCGAGTTCGGGGCCCGCTACGACCGGGCGCTGGGCCCGCGCACCGACCTGCAGCTGGTGCTGCTGCAGAACCTCGGTCACAAGGAATACGGTTCGACCGCCCGCCTGCCGGGCGCGTCGTCCGACTACGCCGAGATCAGCAAGACCGGCGAGACCATCCTGCGGGCCGAGGGTCGTCAGCGGCGCTCCGACACCCTGACCTTCGAGACCAGCGTCGAGGGGGCCTACAACGTCCTCGACGGCTCCGCCCGCTACGCCGAGAATGGCGCGGCGGTGCCGCTGCCGGCCGCTCAGGTCAAGGTCGAAGAGTTGCGCGGCGAGGCCTCGGGCAAGGCGATCTGGCGGGTCCTGCCCAAGCTGTCAGTCGAGGCCGGGGCGCGGCTGGAGGTGTCGAAGATCAGCCAGAGCGGCGACACCGACCAGTCGAAGTCGTTCTTCTATCCCAAGCCCCGCATGCTGACGACCTGGTCGCCGACCGCCGCCGACCAGCTGCGGCTGCGGCTGGAACGCGAGGTCGGCCAGCTCGACTTCGGGGATTTCGTGTCGTCGGCCGGCACCGAGACCGGCACCGTCGACACCGGCAATCCCGACCTCGAGCCGGACCGCTCCTGGGTGGCCGAGGCGGCCTGGGAGCGCCGGTTCTGGAGCGCCGGGGCGCTGATCCTGACCTGGCGCCACGCGCAGATCACCGACGTCGTCGACCTGCTGCCGATCAACGGCGCCGACGCGCCCGGCAATATCGGCGACGGCCGCTCCGACGAATATGTCGTCAACCTCACCGTGCCCACCGCCAAGCTGCGGGTCAGCGGCGGCCAATTGCGGCTGCGCGCCACCTGGCGGCAGAGCTCGGTGGTCGATCCGGTCACCGGCCGCGATCGCCGGATCTCGGGCCAGATCCCGCTCGAATGCAGCCTGCGCTTCACCCGCGACCAGCCCGGCGGCCGCTGGGGCTGGGGCGTCGGCGCCCAATGCCCGATCGAGGAGCGCTACTACCGGATCAACGAGGTGCGCACCTTCACCTCCGGGGCCTATTTCGACAGCTTCGTCGAATGGAAGCCGCGTCCCGATTTCCGGGTCCGCGCCGAGCTGTCCAATTTGAGCAGCCGCGAGCGCGGCCGCACCCGCCAGCTGTTCGCCGGCAGCCGCGCCTCGGGCCAGGTCGTCCAGAGCGAGGAGCGCGCCCTGCCGTTCGAGCCCTATCTGTTCCTACGGATCCGCAAGAGCTTCGGTTGACGACAAGAGGCCCCGGATCGCTCCGGGGCCTTTCGTCCTAGACTTGGTGCGGCGCGCTCTGGGCTTCGCCGTCGATCGTCGTCACCGGCGGGCGGCTGGTGATGTCCGAGCCGTTCGACCAGCGCTTGATGAACGGGGCGGCGACCAGGAACAGCAGGCCGAAACCGATCGAGCTCAGGCCGATGACGTTGAACACCGACAGCGACTTGGCCAGGGCGGCGGCGGGGTCCAGCACCTGGCCGCCGACGGTCTCGGTGGTGGTCAGGCCGGCGATCTTGCCGGCCACGTACTGGGCGATGGCCTGGGCCATGAACCACACGGCCATCAGGAACGACACCACCTGCACCGGGGCCAGCTTGGTCATCTGCGACAGGCCGACCGGCGACAGGCATAGCTCGCCGGTGGTGTGCAGCAGGTACATCATCGCCAGGAAGATCAGCGGCATGCGCACCGAATTATCGACGAACTGGGCGCCGATCTGCAGCAGCAGGAAGCCGGCCCCGACCTGCAGCAGGGCCAGGCCGAACTTGACCACCGGATTGAGGTCGCGGCCGCGGCGGCCGAGGAAGGTCCACAGCGCCGCGAACACCGGGGCGAAGATCAGGATGAAGCCGGCGTTGAAGGACTGGGTCTGGGCGGCGTTGAAGCCGGTGTTGATCCACAGCGTGCTGGCCGGATCGACGCCGATCGCCGCCAGCTGCTCGCGGGTGGCCAGGGTCAGGGCCCCGCCGAACAGCCGCAGCGGCGCGCGCACCAGGTCCAGCTGGACATTGGTCTGGGCGAACAGGTTGAGCGACGAGCCGGCCTGTTCGAATAGGGTCCAGAACAGCACCGCCCCGAAGATCAGCACCAGGGCCAAGCCCAGCCGCTCGCGGTCGGCGCGCGTGCACTGAGCGATCATGAACCAGGCGATATAGGCCAGGGCCATCAGGGTGCCGACCAGCAGGGCGACGCCGACGATGGCGTTGCGCTGCACCAGCAGCCAGACGACGGCGACGCCGACGAAGGACAGCAGGTAGATCAGGCCCTCGCGGTCGAGTGGTCCCGCCAGCTTCTCCTTCAGGAAGGCCGGCCGCGGCGGTTCGGCCTTGCCCAGCAGCAGCGGCTTGCCGAGCACGAAGACGATGAAGCCGGCCAGCATGCCGACCCCGGCCAGGCCGAAGCCCGCGCCCCAACCGACATTGAGGCCCAGCAGGCCGCACATGATCGCCGCCCAGAACGAGCCGAGATTGATGCCGTAATAGTAGAGGGTGAAGCCTGGGTCGCGGCGCGGATCGCCCTGCGGATAGAGCTGGC
This sequence comes from Caulobacter sp., assembly GCA_028291125.1. Classification (GTDB taxonomy): domain Bacteria; phylum Pseudomonadota; class Alphaproteobacteria; order Caulobacterales; family Caulobacteraceae; genus Caulobacter. The sequence goes on along the minus strand of JAQGIN010000031.1, from coordinate 3,611 downwards.
CGACGATGGTCGAGATGTTGGGCTTGAGGAAGCCGACCCCGACGATGATCAGCGACAGCGCCAGGTAGAAGATGTTGACGTACAGCGGGTCGCGGTCGGCGACGCCCAGCTGGTACTGGCCCTTGGGCAGGACCGACGGCAGCGGCGCGTCGGCGGCCAGGTCCTTGATGGCGAAGTCGCCGGCCGGGGTGGCGGCCACCGCGTGCGGCTTGCCGGCCACCAGCAGCTTGACCTCGCGACTGGCCCCGCGGCCCTGCGCCTGGAACTCGTAGCGCGCGCCCTGATAGGTCAGGGTCTGGGTCGCCGGGCGGCCCTCGACCGCCATGGTCAGGTGGCCGGCCACCAGCAGCAGGGCGCCGAAGGCCACGGCCTTGCGGGTGCCCAGATACTTGTCGGCCAGGAAGCCGCCGATCAGCGGCAGCAGATAGACCAGCGAGGTGTAGGAGCCGTACTGGGCGTTGGCGTCCTTGGGATCGAACAGGAAGTGCTGGGTCAGGTAGAAGATCAGCAGACCGCGCATGCCGTAATAGGAGAACCGCTCCCACATCTCGGCGAAGAACAGAATGATCAGACCCTTGGGATGCTCCCGGAGCAGCTGGATCAGCACGGGAACGCCCGTCAGCAAGGTGACGAGAATCCCCAGGGCGATGACGATGTTCATTCAGAAACCTTGCCGTGACTCAGGCGGAGAGAACAACCCGAGCCGGTCGTTTCGCCCTCCCCACCCCCAATTGGCGGGGAGAAGATCACGCGGTCTTGCGTTTCACAAGCAATGGCTTGCCGCGGGGAGCCGACCTGGGGCCCGGCGCGTTTCAGGAAACGACGCTTTTCCAAGCCGGGAGCTTTACCGCCATGACCGTCCCCGATCAGACCCATCCGATCCGCATCGCCCGCCACCCGGGCCGTGTGCGCGTGCTGTTCGAAGGCCACGAAATCGCCGACAGCGACGACGTGGTCACCCTGTACGAGCATGACTATCCGCCGGTCCGCTACTTCCCGCGCGACGACGTGCGCATGGCGTTCCTGCACCGCACCAACAAGGTCAGCCACTGCCCGTACAAGGGTGACGCGGCCTATTTCACCATCGGCCGTGACGGGGTGATCGTCGAGAACGCCGTCTGGTCCTACGAGGATCCGTTTCCGGCGGTCGGCGAGATCGGCGCCCGGGTGGCCTTCTATCCCGAGCATGTCGAGTTCCAGCTCGACGGCCTGACCCCGGCCGAGACCGCGCGTCGCGACATCGACGAGGCGGTGCGCCACACCGATTCCGGGGCCGGGACCAGCCAGGCCGAGCCCTGGGCGCCGACCGTCGACCGCCCCGGCGACACCGCCGCCGCCGACGCGCCCAGTCGCCCCTATGAGGGAACCGGATCGATCTGAGGCGGTTTCGACTGCCAGGGCGGGGCGATAGGAGACCGTGCGCATGACCTTGACCAGCCACGACCCGCCGCACCGACGGCCGTTCCGGCTCGGCTGGGGTCGGGTCGCCGCCGCTGGCGTCAACCTGGTGCTGTGGAGCCTGATCGGCGCCGCGATCTGGGCGGCGCTGCGAATGGTGTTCTAGCCAGCACTCCCAATTTCCTGGCCGTCATCCCGGGCCTTGTGCCCAGGATGACGGACTAAATTGGCAAAGAGGGACGAGGAGCCGCCCGCCCTAGTAGGCGCAGTCCTCGAAGACCCGGGTCACGTCGCCCTTCCACGGGCCTTGATAGAGCGCCAGCAGGCGTTCGGCCGGGGTGATCCCGCTGTCGGCGATCTCCTCCAACTCGCCCAGATAGATGCTCTCGTCGAGGAAGCCGCCGTTCAGCCGGTTGCGGCGCTTGAGGCCGTGCTTGGCGATGGCCACGAAGTCCTTGGCCACGTCCTGGACCGAACGGCCGGCCACCTGGGCCTTGAGGCCCAGCTTGGGCACGTCGCGGCGCAGGCCGGCGCGGTCTTCAGCCGTCCAGCCCTTGCAGAGGTCCCAGGCCGCCGCCAGGGCGGCGTCGTCATAGAACACCCCGGCCCACAGGGCCGGCAGGGCGCACAGCCGGCTCCACGGCCCGGCGTCGGCCCCGCGCATTTCCAGATAGGTCTTCAGCCGCACCTCCGGGAACAGGGTGGTGGTGTGGTCGACCCAATCCTTCAGGCTGGCCCGCTCGCCCGGCAGTTCGGGGATCTTGCCGTCGATGAAGTCGCCGAAGCGCCGTCCGGCCAGGTCGATGTACTTGTCGCCGCGCTTGGCGAAATACATCGGCACGTCCAGGGCGTAGCGGGCGTAGCGCTCGAAATCGAAGCCATCCTCGAACACGAAGTCCAGCAAGCCGGTGCGGTCGGGATCGGTGTCGGTCCAGACATTGGCCCGGGCCGACAGGAAGCCGTTGGGCTTGCCTTCGGTGAACGGCGAATTGGCGAACAGGGCGGTGGCGATCGGCTGCAGGGCCAGGCTCATGCGGAACTTGGCGACCATGTCGGCTTCGGAGCTGAAGTCGAGATTGGCCTGCACCGTGCAGGTGCGCAGCATCATGTCCAGGCCCAGGCCGCCGACCTTGGGCATATAGTTGCGCATGATCACGTAGCGCCCCTTGGGCATCACCGGCACCTGGTCTCGCCGCCACAGCGGCGAGAAGCCGAGGCCGACGAAGCCCAGGCCCAACTCGTCGGCGACGGTCTTGACCTCGTCCAGGTGCTGGCCGGTCTCCTCGCAGATGTCGTGCATGGTCTCCAGCGGCGCGCCGGAAAGCTCGAACTGGCCGCCGGGCTCGAGGCTGACATTGGCCCCCCTGCGCTCCAGACCGATGATCGTCGGCCCCTCCATCACCGGCTTCCAGCCGAAGCGCTGCAGGCCGGTCAGCAGGGCATGCACGCCGGCCTCGCCCTCATAGGGCACAGGGTCGTGGGTCTTCAGGCGGAAGCCGAACTTCTCGTGCTCGGCCCCGACGCGAAACTGGTCGACGGGCTTACTGCCGGAGGCGAAATAGGCGGTCAGGTCGTCGAGCGTCAGCGGACGCTCCTGGCTCGTCGTCTCGGCCATCAGCCGTGCCTCCCCAAGGGTCGAGACCACGCGCCCGTAGAAACGAGACCGCGGCCCGAAATCATAGACGCTACAAGACGGCGGGCCCTGTCCCCCCGACCGGCCGCGAACTGTCGTGTTGCGCAATTGGGCGTTTTCTTTGCGAACCTCAAGGGGGCGCGAAAAAAGCACATCGCGCTCTCCCTCGAGCCACCGCATCTCCTCATGCCCATGGCTAGGTGTTTACCGCCAGTCGCCGGCCGCCGTCTGCCACAGGGTCAGGGCGGCGATCGCCGCGGTGTCGGCCCGCAGGATGCGCGGCCCCAGCGACACCGGCGTGACGAAGGCCGCCGCCCGCAGGCGCTCGCGCTCCTCCGGCGCGAAGCCGCCCTCCGGGCCGATCAGCACCGCCGCCGGCTGGCCGGAGCCCGCCAAGGCCTGGGCCATCGGCGCTGCCTGGCCGCCCTCGTCGCAGAACACCAGCCGGCGGCCGGGGTCCCAGTCGTCGAGCAGGCGGTCCAGTTTCCGCGGCTCGACGATCTCGGGCACGTCGACGCGGCCGGTCTGCTCGCTGGCCTCGATGGCGATGGCCTCCAGCCGGCCTTGCTTGATGTGGTCG
>JAQGIN010000030.1 GCA_028291125.1 Caulobacter sp. | reverse complement strand
AACACCCGGGCGGCGTCGTCGAAGGCCAGGGCGCGGGTGACGCCGGAGCTGCGCAGGGTCTCGACCGCCGTCTGGAAGGCCAGATGCGCCTCGGCGAAGGCCACCCGGTCGGGGCGGGGGCCCTGGTCGAGATGGGCCGCCGCCTGGCGCAGGAAGCCCGCCGCCGCCACCAGCATCGCCGCCGCCTGCAGGTTCAGGCCCGGAGTCGGCAACGGCTCGCGCAGGGCCCGGCCGACCACCGCCGCGTCGTTGCGCAGCCGCCACAGCGTGCGGGGCAGGGCGTCGGACACCGACCGCACGCTGAGCTTGCTGGCGCTCTCGCGTTCGGCCTCGGTCATGGCGGTCTGCAGCTTGGCCAGGGCGGCCAGGGTGCCGTCGTAATGGCCGCGGGCGTCGAGTTCGGTCTCGCCGCCGCGCAGCTTCAGGGCGTAGTGGTCGAGCAGCTCGGCGATCAGGCCGGCCACCTCCTGGGTGCGGTCGATGACGGCGCCGTGAGCCCGGGCCGGGAAGATCAGCAGGGTGGCGGCCACGCCCACCAGGCTGCCGACGGTGATCTCGGCCACGCGCAGGGCGGCGGAGAGCAGCGGATCCAGGTGGTTGGTGGCCCCGATCAGCACGATCACCGCCGTGATCGGCGCCACCTTCAGGCGCGGCCGCACGGTGGCGCCGAACACCAGGATGGCGACGACGCCGCACAGCACCAGCCCCTCGTTGAGCCCGAACCGGGCCTGCAGATAGGCCCCCGCCGCCCCGGCCAGCCCGCCGACCACCGTGCCCAGCAGCCGCTCCATCGAGGCGGTGATGGTGGCGCCGATGCTGGTCTGGACGACGATGACGGCGGTGAACACCGCCCAATAGCCCTGCGGCAGGCGCAGCAGGGTGGCCAGGGCGTAGGCGGCCCCGACCGCGGCGGTGACCCGGATGGCGTGGCGGATCTCGGTCTGGCGCGCGGTCGCCGCGGCCAGGGCCGAGCGCGACAGATTGGCCCCGACGAACCGCCGCCAGTCGCTGGGCGGGGTCTCCGGCATCAGGCCACCGCCTCGCGCAGCATCTCCAGCGCCACCCGCACGGCGGCCAGCTGCACGGCGGCGCGACCCTCGTCGTCGAAGCGCTCGTGGCGGTGGACCACCGAGCGGTTGGCGCGGGCGATGGCGAAATGCACTGTCCCGACCGGCTTCAGCGGTGAGCCGCCGCCGGGTCCGGCCACCCCGGTGATCGCCACCGCCACATGGCCGTGGCTGGCGGCCAACGCGCCCTCGGCCATCATCCGCGCTACCGGTTCGGACACCGCCCCGTGGTCGGCGATCAGGTCGCCCGGCACGCCCAGCATCTCGCTCTTGGCGCGATTGGTGTAGGTGACGAAGCCGCGCTCGAAGACGTCCGACGCCCCGGAAATGGCGCAGATCGCGCCGGCCGCCAGGCCGCCGGTGCAGCTCTCGGCGGTGACCAGGCGCAGCGATTTCTCGCGCGCCTCGTCGATCAGCAGCCGGGCCAGGGTCTCGATCTCTAGCGGGAACATTTGAGGCTCCGGATGGATAGACGGGGACAGGCGCTCACTCCCAAGCGTCTCGCCAAAGAGTATGGGCCGTGGGTTGAGTGCCTGTCCCCGCCCATCAATTCTAGACCTCCACCACCGCGATCGCCTGCGCCGCCAGACCCTCGCCGCGGCCGGTGAAGCCCATGCCCTCGGTGGTGGTGGCCTTGACGCTGACCCGGTCCAGGGGGAGGTCGAGCAGCTGGGCCAGCCGCTCGCGCATCGCCGCCCGGTGCGGTTTGATCTTCGGCCGCTCGCAGATCAGGGTGACGTCGACATTGACGATCGATCCGCCCTTGGCCCGCACCAGATCGGCGGCGTGGATCAGGAACCTGTCCGAGGAGGCGCCCTTCCACTGCGGATCGGTGGGCGGGAAGTGGTCGCCGATGTCGCCTTCGCCGATCGCGCCCAACAGGGCGTCGGTCAGGGCGTGCAGGCCGGCGTCGGCGTCGGAATGGCCGATCAGGGTCTGGTCGTGGACGATCTCCACCCCACACAGCCAGACGGACTGGCCCGGCCCCCAGCGGTGGGCGTCGAAGCCCTGGCCCATGCGGGTGGGGCGGGGGGCGCCCGCCAGTCGTTCGGCCATGGCGAAGTCCTCGGGATAGGTCAGTTTCAGCAGGCGCGGGTCGCCGGGCACCAGCACCACCTCGCCGCCGGCTCGCTCGACCAGCTGGGCGTCGTCGGTGGGCTCGTCGCCGGCCGGCCAGGCGGCGTAGGCGGCGACCAGGGTCGAGCGGCGGAAGGCCTGGGGGGTCTGGGCCCGCCACAGGCCGTCGCGGGTGGTGGTGGTCACGCCCTGGCCGGGAACGCCGCGCTTGAGGGTGTCGGTCACCGCCAGGGCGGGCAGGGCGCCGTCGGCCCCGGCGTCCAGGGCGGCGAGCAGGGCGGCGATGGTGGCGGAGCCGAGGAACGGACGGGCGGCGTCGTGCACCAGCACCGGCTCGTCGCCGGGCCGATCGGCCAGGGCTTCGAGCCCGGCCTGGACCGAGGCCGCGCGGGTCGCGCCGCCGAGCACGAAGCTCCAGCCGTCCAGGCCGGCGAGGGCGGCGGCCAGGTCGGCCTCCGCGCCCGGCGAGATCACCACCACCAGGGCCTTGGCCCCGGCCGTCAGCAGGGTTTCCACCGACCAGCGGAGCACGGGCTTGCCGGCGACGGCGCGCCACTGCTTGGCGCTCCCGGGGCCGGCTCGGGTCCCGGAGCCGGCGGCGACGATCACGGCGCAAAAGGTCATGTCCGGTGTTTACGGGCGCCCGCGCCGTTGTCCAGTGATCAGGGCCTTTACTGCACCGCACAATGTGCCTAAAAAGGTGGCGGTGGGGATGATCATAATTTAAGCAAATGCTGAAGATCGGTAATGTCATAGTGCCCGGGCGGGTATGGATCGCCCCGATGACGGGGGTCTCCGACCTGCCGTTCCGCGAAGCCGCCAGCCGGCTGGGCGCCAGCTATGTGGCGACGGAGATGGTGGCCTGCGCCGAGTTCGCCCGCGGCCGTCCCGACGTGGTGCGGCGCGCGGCGGTGGGCGAGGGCCTGCCGCTGATGGTGGTGCAGCTGGTCGGCCGCGATCCCGCGCTGATGGCCCAGGGGGCGCGGATGGCCGCCGCCGCCGGGGCGCAGATCATCGACCTCACTTTCGGCTGCCCGGCCAAGGAAGTGACCGGCGGGGCCCAGTGCGGCTCGGCCCTGATGCGCGAGCCGGACCTGGCCGAGCGCATCGTCCAGGCCGCCGTCGACGCCGTCGACGTGCCGGTGACGGTGAAGATGCGGCTGGGCTGGAACGACGACAGCCTCAACGCCCCCGAGATCGCCGCCCGCGCCGAGGCGGTCGGGGCCCGGGCCATCACCGTCCACGGCCGCACCCGCAGCCAGTTCTACAAGGGCGAGGCCGACTGGTCGGCGGTCGCCGCCGTCAAGCAGGCGGTGTCGGTGCCGGTGCTGGTCAATGGCGACATCCTCGACGGCGACACCGCCCGCCGGGCCCTGGACCAGTCCGGGGCCGACGGGGTGATGATCGGCCGCGGCGTCTATGGGCGGCCGTGGATCGCCCAGGCCATCGAGGCCGCCCTGGACGGCAAGCCGTTCGCCGAGCCGGGGGCCGAGGCCCGCTACGCCATCGTCGTCGCCCATTTCCGCCGCAGCCTCGACTTCTACGGCCAGCCGCTGGGGCTGAAGATGTTCCGCAAGCACCTAGCCTCCTATATCGAGGCCGCGCCGTGGCCCGACGCGCCGGAGGCGCGCCGCGCCGCCCGCTCGCAGCTGTGCCGGCTGGACGATCCGGCCGAGGTCGAGAGCGGCCTGGCCAGCCTGTGGCTGGCGGATCGGCGGATGGCCGCATGAGCGACCAGGCCCGCCTTCTCACCCGCCAGGCCTCGGAAGCCCTGAAGGCCGCCGCCTTCGAGCTCAGCCCCGAGCCGGCCCTGGTGGTCGACCGCGACGGCGCCCTGGTGGCCGTCAACGAAGCCGCCGAGGCGTTGTTTGGCCAGGGCCTGTCGCTGCTGGCCCGCGGCCGCTTCCGCGCCGCCCTGCCGCCCGGCTCGGTGCTGGTTTCCTTGCTCGACCGCGCCCTGTTCGAGGGGGCCCTGGTCCGCGAGCACGGGGTCGAGGTCAATCTGTTCGGCCAGGCCCCGTTCGAGGCCGACGGCGCCGCCGCGCCGCTGGGCGACGGCTCGGTGCTGCTGACCCTGCACGTCAAGGGCGTGCTCGGGGTCGAGCGGGCCGGCGACGCCGCCGGCCTTCGGGCCGTGGTCGGCCTGGGCCGCATGCTGGCCCACGAGATCAAGAACCCTCTGGCCGGCATTCGCGGCGCCGCCCAGCTGCTGAAGACCGGGGCCAGCCACGCCGACGCCCCGCTGGCCCAGCTGATCGTCGACGAAACCGACCGCATCCGCCGGCTGGTCGACCGCATGGAGGCGTTCTCCGAGAACGCCCCGACCCCGCGCGACGCGGTCAATATCCACCTGGTGCTGGACCGGGTTCACGCCCTGGCGGCCAACGGGGTCGCCGACGGCCTGACCCTGCGCGAGGGCTTCGACCCGTCGCTGCCGCCGGTGTGGGGCGACGAGGACCAGCTGATCCAGATCTTCCTCAACCTGGTCAAGAACGCCGCCGAGGCCGCTCACGCGCGCGGCGACGGCCGCGGCGAGGTGTCGATGCACACCGCCTGGCGCCCCGGCGTGCGGGTGCGCGGCGCCGACGGCAAACCGGCCGGCGGCGCCCCGATCGAGATCCGCATCCAGGACAACGGTCCCGGCGTGCCGCCGAGTCTGCGTGACCACCTGTTCCAGCCGTTCGTCACCACCAAGGCCAACGGCACCGGCCTGGGCCTGGCCCTGGTGGTCAAGCTGGTCACCGCCCATGGCGGCCTGATCGATTTCGAGTCCGAACCGGGCCGCACCGTGTTTCGCGTGCTGCTGCCCGTCGCCCCCGACAAGCCCTTCCAAGACGCCGGAGACGCGCAAGCATGAACGCCGCCAGCAAGAAGATCCTGATCGCCGACGACGACGCCTCGATCCGCCTGGTGCTCAGCCAGGCCTTCACCCGGCTGGGCTATCAGGTGCGGGCGACCGGCAACGCCACCACCCTGCTGAAATGGGTCACCGACGGCGAGGGCGACCTGGTGGTCACCGACGTGATGATGCCCGACGAGAACGTCTTCGACGTGCTGCCGCGCATCCGCAAGGAGCGGCCCAAGCTGCCGATCATCGTCATGAGCGCCCAGAACACCCTGCTGACGGCGGTCAACGCCGCCGACGCCGGGGCGTTCGAATACATCTCCAAGCCGTTCGACCTCGACGACGTCACCGCAGCCGCCCGCCGGGCGCTGTCGCGGCCGGCCGACAGCGAGGCCTCCAAGGCCCAGGCCCGGGCCCTGCGCGACGAGCGCCTGCCGCTGATCGGCCGCTCGGCCCCGATGCAGGAGGTCTATCGCACCATCGCCCGCCTGGTCGGCGCCGACCTGACGGTGCTGATCCTCGGCGAGAGCGGCACCGGCAAGGAGCTGGTGGCCCGCGCCCTGCACGAGCTGGGCCGCCGTCGCGACGGCAAGTTCGTGATCATCAACCTGGCCGCCGTGCCGCGCGAGCGGGTCGAGACCGAGCTGTTCGGCCGCGGCGAGGGCGATCTGGGCCGGCTGGTCGAGGGCGACGGCGGCACGCTGTTCCTCGACGAGATCGGCGACATGCCGCTGGACGCCCAGACCCGGCTGCTGCGGGTGATCGACGGCACCGAGCCGGTGATCAATCCCAAGACCGGCCGCCGGCCCAATGTGCGGATCATCGCCGCCACCAACCGCGATCTGCGTGGCCTGATCCAGCAGGGCCTGTTCCGCGAGGACCTGTTCTTCCGGCTCAATGTCGCGCCGGTGCGGCTGCCGCCGCTGCGCGACCGGACCGAGGACATCCCGGACCTGGCCCGCACCTTCCTGCTGCGCGCCCACCGCGAGGGCCTGCCGTCCAAGACCATCGACCAGAACGCCCTGGAGCGGCTGAAGAGCCACGCCTGGCCGGGCAATGTCCGTGAGCTGGAGAACCTGATCCGGCGGATGTGCGCCCTCTACGCCGAGGAGCTGATCACCGCCCGCATCGTCGACCGCGAGCTGCAGGACCACACCCCGGTGGCGCGCTCGGAGGAGGGGCCGATCACCCTGGCCACCCTGGTCGAGCGCCACCTGGCCTCGCACTTCGCCGACCAGCCCGACGGCCTGCCCGCCGCCGGCCTGTACGACCGGGTGCTGCAGGAGATCGAGCGGCCGCTGATCCACCTGACCCTGGCCGCCACCCGTGGCAACCAGGTGCGGGCCGCCGAAATTCTCGGGCTCAACCGCAACACCCTGCGCAAGAAAATCCAGGATCTGGGCGTGGAAATGACCCGTGGAAGACGCTAACGCCACAAGCTGAGCTTTATTTGGCACATAGCTGTTGAGTTTGGGGCACAGTCGCTCCTAAGATCGGTTAATGGCGTTCGTCCCTTCCGTGCTGGAGTCCGACGGGCCGCCGACCCGGTTCGGCCGGGCCTGGTGGCGCGAACAGCTGCGATCACGCTACGTCCTGGGCGGCACCTACGGCCTGGCGGTGATCCTGACCGCCACCGGCGTCGGCTTGGCCTCGTCGCCGCCAGCCACCGGCCCGATCGGACCGGCCAGCACCGTCGTCCTCGTCGTCCTCGGCCTGAACATGGCCCTGATCCTGTGTGTGGCCGGCATCGTCGGCTGGCGGCTGCTGGAGCTGGTCGACGCCCGGGCCAGCGACGCCGGGGCCCGGCTGCACCTGCGCTTCGTCGGCCTGTTCGCCCTGGCCGCCGTGGCCCCGGCGGTGATCGTGGCGCTGTTCTTCGGGGTGCTGGTCAATCGCGGCGTCGAGAGCTGGTTCAGCGCCCGGGTGACCACCGTGGTCGAGAATTCGGCCACCGTCGCCCGCTCCTATGTCGAGGAGCAGAAGACCTATATCAGCGAGCACATCCGGCCGATGGCCGCCAATCTCAACCAGGCGGCCCCGGCCCTGGCCCAGTCGCCGGTGGTGTTCGGCCACTTCCTGTCGGGCCTGACCGAGGACAACGGCTTCGCCGCCGCCTATGTGCTCGACCGTGACGGCCGCGTCTTGGCGAGGGCCGAGGGGGCCGGCTCGCCGCCGTTCCTGGCCCCGCCGCCCTCGACCTTCCGCGCCACCGACGACGGCGACGCCTCGGCCGAGCAGTTCGCCAGCAGCGACCTGTTCCGCGCCCTCTATCGCCTGAAGGGCTTCCCCGACGCCTATCTGTACGTGGCCCGGCGGGTCGACACCGGCATCATGAACCACCTGAAGGACGCCGAGGACTCGCTGGTCTCCTACCGTGACGCCGCCCGCAGCCGGGCCCGCATCCAGGCGATCTTCGGCCTCAGCTATCTGGAGACGGCGCTGCTGGTGCTGGTGGCGGCGGTCTGGGTCGGCATCGCCGCGGCCAATTCCATCGCCGCCCCGGTGGCCGGCCTGGTGCAGGCGGCCGGCCGGGTGTCGGGCGGCGATCTCGACGCCCGGGTCGACACCGGCATCGGGCCCGAGGAGATCCGCGCCCTGTCGGTGGCCTTCAACATGATGACCACCGACTTGCAGGTGCAGCAGGCGGCGCTGCGGACCGCCAGCCTCGACGCCGAGTCGCGCCGCCAGTTTATCGAGACCGTGCTGTCGGGGGTCAGCGCCGGGGTCATCAGCCTCGACGGCGAGGGCCGCATCTCGGCGCTCAACCGCCGCGCCGTCGCCCTGCTGGGCCTGACCGAGGAGGCCGTCGGCCAGCCGCTGCTGCAGGCGGCGCCCGAATTCGCCGACGTGCTCGACGCGGTGTTCGAGCGGGCCGACGCCGAGGTCGAGGTCGATGTGATCCGCGACGGCGAGTCCCGCCGGCTGCGGGTGCGCGCCGCCGGCCACGCCGCCGAGGGCCAGGTGCTGACCTTCGACGACATCACCCGCCTGGTCGCCGCTCAGCGCAACGCCGCCTGGAAGGATGTGGCCCGCCGCATCGCCCACGAGATCAAGAACCCGCTGACCCCGATCCAGCTGTCGGCCGAACGCATCCGTCGCAAGTACCGCAAGGACATCACCAGCGACCTGGAGACCTTCGACCGCTGCACCGACACCATCATCCGCCAGGTCGGCGACATCGGCCGCATGGTCGACGAGTTCTCGGCCTTCGCCCGCATGCCGGCCCCGCGCTTCGCCCCCGCCAACCTCACCGAGCTGCTGCGCCAGGGGGTGTTCGCCCAGCGGGTGGTCGATCCGGAGACCGAGGTCGAACTCGAGGCCCCGGCCGAGGAGGTGATGATCAATGGCGACGTGCGGATGATCGGCCAGGCCCTGACCAATGTGCTGAAGAACGCCGGCGAGGCGGTGGCCGCCCGCCGCCAGAAGACCCCCGAGCCGCGCGGCCGCGTCGTCACCCGGCTGGTGGCCGACGGCGACGAGCTGTGCATTCTCGTCGAGGACAACGGCGTCGGCCTGCCGTTGCGCGACCGCGACCGCCTGACCGAGCCCTATGTGACGACCCGCGACAAGGGCACCGGTCTGGGCCTGGCGATCGTCAAGCGCATCATGGAAGACCATGAGGGCGAACTGCTGCTGACCGACGCCCGGGATGGCCCCGGGGCGCGCGTGATCCTGAAATTCCCGCCGACGGCCCGGCTGACCGACGCCGCCCTAATCGGCCTAGAGGAGATGATATGAGCGCTGACGTGCTTGTGGTCGACGACGAAGTCGACATCCGCGAACTGGTGGCCGGCATCCTCGCCGACGAGGGCTACGCCGTGCGCATGGCCGCGGATTCCGAGCAGGCCCTGGCGGCGGTGCGGGCCCGCAAGCCGTCGCTGCTGATCCTCGACATCTGGATGCAGGGCGGCGGCATGGACGGGCTGGAGCTGCTCGACATGGTCAAGACCCTCGACCCCGACCTGCCGGTGATCATGATCTCCGGCCACGGCAATATCGAGACCGCGGTCAGCGCCATCAAGCGCGG